>CAUTTK010000064.1:0-8374 GCA_963541475.1 uncultured Streptococcus sp.
ACCAGAGACCCAAGGCTTGTTTGAAAGGACCTTGTGCTAGCTGGTAGGCTGCCTTAACCTTATCTTTGGCTTCTGGAACTCCAGAAAGCGCACGGCTGTAGGCACCTGACAAGACACGGATTTCTTCCGTTAAATAGCTGGTTGAAAGATTGACAACACTCAAAATCAAGGTTGCCTTGAGAAGAGGCCAAGCTTCTTCACTATAGAATTGCTCTGCTGCTTGCCAGAAGCGTTCCTCGTCTACGATAATCTTGTCTGGCACTTGTCCAAGAACTGCTTGGAAGAAGTCATCCAAAGGTAGAGCAGGCGCGAATTTCTTGAAATCTTCATAAGTATATGGATGGTAGAGTTTAGCATATTCTGAACTTTCTTCATTAGAAAGCACCACTGCTGCAATTCGGCGATCCAATTCAAGTCTTTTCTCTAGCAAGTCTTCAATTTCTGCATCAGAGAAATCATAAGCCTTGAGGAGATTTGCGCTGCTTTCTTTCCAAAGAGTCAAGAGTTCTCCGCGTTGAGGATGGTCTTCAGTATAGTAGGTCGTATCTGGCAAAATCGTGCTTGGAGCGCTAGCCCATAGAACATTGATTCTGGCATCCATAAAGTCTGGTGATACACCAAAAGGAAGGAAGTTTGGTTTTCCTGCAAGCTCAAACTCTGCTAGTTTAGCTGTAAAATCTGCAAAAGTCTCCAATTCTTGGAACTCCTTAAGAAGAGGCAAAACAGGTGTGATACCGTCAGCTTCTCTCTTGTCAAAGTCACGAACTAGGCGGTGGTATTTGACAAAATTTGCCAAGATAGCATCCTCAGACACCTCTTCTCCTGCCAACCACTTGTCTGTTGTCGCCAGCATCAGGTCTTCAATTTCCTGGTCTAAATCAACAAAACCTCCCGTTTGAGACTTATCTGCTGGAATTTCAGCTGTCTGTTGCCATTCTCCATTGATTGCATCATAAAAATCATCTTGATAACGTGTCATCTTGTTCTCGCTTTCATTTGTACTTGTTTTTAGCTTAACAAAAATTACCTGGGAATGCAATTAAAATACAAGATTAAAGAAACTTAAATATTTTACTGTTAATATTTTAATTTTTTAAAAAATTAACTTGACTTAATTTTTTTTTTAAGGTATATTAAGAGTCAGGAGGAATACAAGTTTATGATACGTATCGAAAACCTCAGTGTCTCCTATAAAGAAACGTTGGCACTTAAGGATATTTCACTAGTGCTCCAAGGACCAACAATTACCGGAATCATTGGTCCTAACGGTGCTGGGAAATCAACATTATTAAAAGGTATGCTGGGAATTATCCCACATCAAGGTCAGGCATTTCTCGATGACAAGGAAGTTAAAAAATCCTTACATCGAATTGCCTATGTCGAACAAAAAATCAATATCGACTACAACTTTCCCATCAAGGTCAAGGAATGTGTCTCGCTAGGACTCTTTCCCTCTATTCCTCTCTTTCGCAGTTTAAATGCTAAACATTGGAAAAAAGTAGAGGAAGCCCTTGAAATCGTCGGCCTAGCTGACTATGCTGAACGTCAAATCAGTCAACTGTCTGGAGGTCAGTTCCAGCGGGTCTTGATTGCCAGATGTTTGGTGCAGGAAGCCGACTATATCCTCTTGGATGAACCTTTTGTTGGGATTGACTCAGTCAGTGAGGAAATCATCATGAATACGCTGAGAGATCTGAAAAAGGCTGGTAAGACGGTTCTCATCGTTCACCACGACCTCAGCAAGGTTCCCCACTACTTCGATCAAGTCTTACTTGTCAATCGAGAAGTGATCGCCTTTGGTTCGACCAAAGAAACCTTTACCGAAACCAATCTCAAAGAAGCTTACGGTAATCGACTCTTTTTCAATGGAGGTGACCTATGATTGCAGAATTTATAGATGGATTGCAAAAATTCCATTTCCTACAAAATGCCTTGATAACAGCCATTGTCGTCGGGGTCGTAGCTGGAGCTGTGGGATGTTTCATCATCCTACGCGGGATGTCACTCATGGGAGATGCCATTTCACATGCTGTCTTGCCAGGGGTAGCCCTCTCCTTTATCTTGGGCCTTGACTTCTTTGTCGGAGCCATTGTCTTTGGATTGCTAGCTGCTATCATCATTACCTATATCAAGGGAAACTCGATTATCAAAAGCGATACCGCCATCGGCATTACCTTTTCTTCTTTCTTAGCCCTCGGTATCATCTTGATTAGTGTCGCTAAAAGTTCAACTGACCTTTTCCATATCCTTTTTGGTAATATTCTGGCCGTCCAAGATACGGATATGTTTATTACTATGGGTGTGGGGGCAGCCATTCTCTTGTTAATCTGGATTTTCTTCAAGCAACTCTTGATTACTTCCTTTGATGAACTCTTGGCTAAAGCCATGGGAATGCCTGTCAATTTCTATCACTACCTTCTCATGGTACTCCTGACTCTGGTGTCTGTGACAGCCATGCAAAGTGTCGGAACTATCCTGATTGTAGCCATGCTGATTACCCCAGCTGCAACTGCTTATCTGTATGCTAATAGCCTGAAAAGCATGATTTTCCTTTCCTCAACCTTTGGAGCTACAGCTTCAGTTTTGGGACTCTTTATCGGCTATAGCTTTAACGTTGCGGCAGGTTCTAGTATCGTGCTTACAGCCGCTAGTTTCTTTCTCATTAGCTTCTTTATCGCTCCAAAACAACGATATTTGAAACTGAAAAATAAACATTTGTTAAAATAAGGGGCAACCCCCCAATAAATTGGAGGATCTAATGAAAAAATTAGGTACATTACTCGTTCTCTTTCTTTCCGTCATTGCTCTTGTAGCGTGTGCTAGCGGAAAAAAAGATGCAGCTTCTGGTCAAAAACTAAAAGTTGTTGCTACAAACTCAATCATCGCTGATATTACTAAAAATATTGCTGGTGACAAGATTGATCTTCACAGTATCGTTCCTGTTGGTCAAGACCCACACGAATACGAACCACTTCCTGAAGACGTTAAGAAAACTTCTCAAGCTGATTTGATTTTCTATAACGGTATCAACCTTGAAACAGGTGGCAATGCTTGGTTTACAAAATTGGTAGAAAATGCCAAGAAAACTGAAAACAAAGATTACTTTGCAGTCAGCGAAGGCGTTGATGTTATCTACCTTGAAGGCCAAAACGAAAAAGGCAAAGAAGACCCACACGCTTGGCTCAACCTTGAAAACGGTATGATCTTTGCTAAAAATATCGCAAAACAATTGAGCGCTAAAGACCCTAGCAACAAGGAATTCTACGAAAAAAATCTCAAAGAATATACTGAAAAGCTAGATAAGCTTGATAAGGAAGCTAAAGCTAAATTCGACAATATTCCTGCTGAGAAAAAACTCATCGTAACCAGCGAAGGATGCTTCAAATACTTCTCTAAAGCCTATGGTGTCCCAAGTGCCTACATCTGGGAAATCAATACTGAAGAAGAAGGAACACCTGACCAAATCAAGACCTTGGTTGAAAAACTTCGCCAAACAAAAACTCCTTCACTCTTTGTAGAATCAAGCGTGGATGACCGTCCAATGAAAACTGTTTCTCAAGACACAAACATCCCAATCTACGCACAAATCTTTACTGACTCTATCGCAGAACAAGGTAAAGAAGGCGACAGCTACTACAACATGATGAAATACAACCTTGATAAGATTGCTGAAGGATTGGCAAAATAAGCCTCTGAAAAACGTCATTCTCACATGAGCTGGCGTTTTTTTCTATGCCCATATTTCCGGTCAAATCATTGGAAAATTCCGACTGTTTCAGCTAAAATGGAAGAAAAAAGATTGGAGTATCTTATGGTAACTTTTCTCGGAAATCCTGTGAGCTTTACAGGTAAACAACTACAAGTCGGCGACAAGGCACTTGATTTTTCACTCACTACAACAGACCTTTCTAAAAAATCTCTGGCTGATTTTGATGGCAAGAAAAAAGTCTTGAGTGTCGTGCCTTCTATCGATACAGGTATCTGCTCAACTCAAACGCGTCGTTTTAATGAAGAACTGGCTGGACTGGACAACACGGTCGTATTGACTGTTTCTATGGACCTACCATTTGCCCAAAAACGTTGGTGTGGTGCTGAAGGTATTGAAAATGCCATCATGCTCTCAGACTATTTCGACCATTCCTTTGGACGTGATTACGCCCTCTTAATCAATGAGTGGCACCTATTGGCACGCGCAGTCTTTGTCCTCGATACTGACAATACGATTCGCTACGTTGAATACGTGGACAATATCAACTCTGAACCAAACTTCGAAGCCGCAATTGCAGCTGCTAAAGCCCTATAGAAAAAATCCTCTGTCACAAAGAGTTCCCTACTCTTTGAAACGGAGGATTTTTCTTATTCTTTAATTATTGTTTATTTTGAAATGAATCCTTCAAAATCTTTTAGTTGAAAATTATATTTTTCAGTGAGTAACACATTATCCACTGCAACATCTTCTCCCAATGGGTAAATATTTCTTTTGAAACAGTTGTAGGAGGAAAATCTCTCCTACACTATTATTGATTCTGATAGAAAATTGCAAAATATCATCTACCAAACTTTCAATTATTAAGATTTTTTACAGTTTATCTGAATTAGAATCGCAAGGCTTCTCAATAATATAATTGTCGAATTTTTTCAATCTAACTTCCTCTCCACTATTTCTTCCTTTATCAAGAAAAAGTTACCTCAATATTAATAAAGTACAATTCTAAATTAACTCCAATTATTGATTCATGATAATATTTCGGTAACTCATCGTGCAATTAAAAACAAGGATTTTTATTTCAGACGATCCATAGTGAACACTTCATCAGCCATCTCCCAAATTGCCGGATTATGTGTTGCGATAATGATTAGCCTATTATCATCTCGAAGAGATAGCAAAATCTCCATAATCAACTGAGAGGTTGCTGGGTCTATTGAAGCTGTTGGCTCATCTGCCAGAATAAAGGGTGGATTCTTTAAGATAACTTTTGCCAAGGCAACCCGTTGCGATTCTCCGCCCGATAACTCAAAGATGCGCTTATCTAGGTTAAGATAAGCCAGGCCGACCTGTTCTAAAGCCTGCTTCTGCCTCAACCGCTGTTCCGACCGACTCAACTTTTGACCAATGAGACCTAGCTTAAGGTTTTCTTCAATACTTTGGTTTTCAATTAAGCCAAAGTTCTGGAAGAGGTAGCCCAATTCGTGACGGAAAAAATCACTCGATTTATAATTGGCCAAGTCTTTACCTCGGTAAAAAATCGTGCCATCATAAGATTCTAATTTCCCAATCATGTTCATCAAGGTTGTTTTTCCGCTACCACTTGAACCAATTAAGGCATAGACTTTTCCAGCCTCAAATGTTATTGAAAGATTCGAAAATAACTCTCGTTCTCCAAAAGATTTACTCACCTGTTTAAGTTCAATCATATTAACCTCCCTTCAAAACAAGCATGGACATCTTGTTTTCTTTCTGCATTTGGACATGTAACTGTAAAAGAGATAGACCAGTAAAGAGTAACGAGACTAAGAAAGCAACTACTATCTCTACCATAAGAAATATACTCGCAACAAATCCCAGTAAAAACACACCCAGTTGAGCAAAGAGATAAGTGCGATGGATTTCTAAGAACCTGAGACCTGCAATGTGTTTGATAAAAATGGCACGTCTAAATTCTTCAAAGTAGAGCCTATTCATAGTGTTAAACAACAAGATTGAAGTTGCAATCCCAAGCACAGCTCCTGCTAGCATTACCCAACGTTCCCTCTGGATATTATCCGATAATGTGATGTAGTTGTGGTAACCTGTTTGCATTTCTGAGACCCAATTTTCAATGCCTTGTCTCTGGATAAGCTCCTGGGCATCAGACAATTGATTAAAGAGAACGTAGTTCTGTACTGCGTCTACCCAAAACACAATGGACTGTGGACCAGTTGATTGGGGTGTTATAACAATGATGATTGGATCTTTCAAAAACTGCTGGTAAGAAATAGGGGTCGTATTATACACAAATCGATCCTGACCTGATTCCAAATAACCTACCGTAGCAGTCATTTGCTGTCGTTCATCTTGACTAGACATGCGACTGGTTAAGTCGTCTTCAAAAACAGATTTATAATGTTCTTCCTCTGAACGGAGGTGTTCAGGCAGCAATAAGACAAACTCCCCTACATCAAGGTGATTCATCTTTTGCTCAATAGTTGTATCTACAGGAATGTTTTGACGCTCCAAGTATTGCGGTGTGACGATAAGGACATTGCCATTCGGGCTGTAATCGTGCCATTCTGTAGAGGTTATCAAGTTTTTGGAGGAAGCCATGCCATTTTGCAAAGTACGGTCAATTAACTGGTGTCTAGATAAGAAAGCCTTTTGTTCTGAAACAGCCAGATCCATCAATTGATACCAAGTTCTGAATTTCCTTTGAGCTTGTTCATCAAAACCAGGACTCGTTCCTTCACGGCTGATTGATAGGGTAATCAGTTGCCTTTCCTGGCTCCAAGCCTCTTGTCCAATCCGATGCTGTTGCCAGGCTTGGGAATACTTTAAGCTACTCCC
Organism: uncultured Streptococcus sp.; assembly: GCA_963541475.1. Taxonomy (GTDB): domain Bacteria; phylum Bacillota; class Bacilli; order Lactobacillales; family Streptococcaceae; genus Streptococcus. The sequence goes on from CAUTTK010000064.1 coordinate 6,542, forward strand.
TATTCCCAGCGTTACAATAATAATCGCTAATAGTTGACCGATTAAAATCAAACTAATGATTCCTCTGACAGGCACTTGCCCTTTTATAATCTGCATCAGGTGTATCTTTTTTATTCCAACTGCGAAGAGTTGAGCGAAAAACAGGGAGATCGACAACAAGATGAGATTATAACTGAGCAAGCCTTCTCCTATGGTCATTAGGAATTGCGTTGGAAGCGACAGAATTTTTTGCATAAGAATGGCGAGCACGCCAGCTAAACTGAAACCAACAGCTATCCCTTTCAAATCCTCACCAACTGGTCTAAGGAAAATGGACCACCGTTTCTCTCCTGAAATGAGGCGAATACCCGACGACCGTAATTGGCTAATTTGACTAATTAAAGTCAGTGCTCCAAAGGTTAAGATGAAAATCAATAAACCGATTAACTGAAATCCGTTACTAAAGATAGCCATTAACGTAGATAGTTTAGATGGAATTGTCAGGTGCATGTTAGTCAAGCCAAGTTGACTTAGCTCCTCCCTTAGCAAGTGAATATCTAGGTTTCCATCGAATACAAAATAGTTTGTTTCAACACTACTACTTTGAGCATCTTCTAGATTTTTTTCCTGTAGCCCATCAGGCAACTTTCCGTTCCCAAAGATCGTATAAGAAAACACTGGAGTACCTTCTGAGTTAGGATCTTGGTGTTGAATCGCAATAAAGCTATCCGTTTCTTCTGCTAGTTTTTCCAAGCGTGTAGCAACATGCTGAAAAGTTGTTTCAGGGGAAGAATCACGTACAACAACGTTGGGGTAATAATGGGAGACATATGTATCAGTCCAAATGGTAAATACCCAAACAAAGAACAAACTAGCAAGCAGGTTGGATATGAGTATAAATAATTTTTTCATAGTGCATTCCTTATTCTAAAACAGAAGGCAGAAATACCCCTGCCTCTATAAACTAACAAGCTTACTAAACTATTGATAAAAGAATCTTCTTCATCATATACTAACAGTGGTGTCTTAAGATTATTTTCATTAACTAGATTAATAAAATCAATACTAGAATTTTTATAAAACATTTTTATTTCTCTATTCTTTTACTCAAAAAGTATTCTTTATGCCCATCTGGAGAGTCATTAAGAATTCCAAAAACTTCAAAACCTTGACTTAAGTAGAAATCTAAACCTTGAAAGTCAAAGGTGCTTAAATGAACAATACTACATCCGTAATTTTTGGCACTTTCTAAAACATTATTTAACAATGCAGTTGCTATCCCTTGACGTCTATAAGTGTTTTTAACCCAAAGTGTATCAATATATAATATTTTCCAAATAACCGAATAAGCTACGATGCCACCTACTATCTCTTGATTATTCTCAACAATAAAAGCAATCTGTTTATAGTCCTCATCCTGACATGAAGGTAAACATTTCTTATTGTGTTCCAATAGCATTTCTTCTATGTAGTCAATATTTTCATTATTTGCATCAGTAATCTTCATTCTTGCACCTACAATTTTTAATGAATAATAAAAGAGAATATACTAGAGACTAATTCTATTCCATTATTCTTTAATCTGCCTTTCCTACATCAAGTCCATTCGATTTTTTTGTGATTGTACTCGAGCTTCCAATTGTCTATTCTTCTGAACAAACTGTTGATAGGGAATTGTATTACCAAATGCAAGAACACTTAGTAATACAAATATAACTATTTTTTTAATTCCACGATTTCTCCTCATCTTATATTGTGAAACCCCTTTCTGTTTTCTTATTTTTATTTTAACAGATATATTTTATTTATTCAAACTTTTTATTGTATTTTGAACTTTTTTTTCTTATTATTACC
>CAUTTK010000065.1:0-8347 GCA_963541475.1 uncultured Streptococcus sp.
TTCATAAGTAGTCTGCAAGCCCAATTCAACCGTCACATGCATGCGCTCCGACAACTCAGCCAAATATTCGATAGTTTCGTCTGGTAAACAGTCTGGCCGTGTCCCTATATTGATTCCTACTACACCTGGCTCATTGATAGCTTGCTCATAGCGCTCTCGAATGACTTCCACCTTTTCATGAGTGTTGGTAAAATTTTGAAAATAAACCAGATACTTCTGCACATCTGGCCACTTGCGGTGCATAAAGTCAATTTCCTTATAAAATTGCTCACGGATAGGCGCATCTGGTGCCACAATCGCATCTCCAGAACCAGAAACCGTACAAAAAGTACAGCCCCCATGAGCTACAGTTCCATCACGATTGGGACAGTCAAATCCCGCATCAATAGGGACTTTAAAAGTCTTTTCTCCAAAGAGTTTTCGATAATAATCATTCAAGGTGTTATAAGATTTCATAACTTTCATTATAACAAAAATCACCCACAATCTCAAAAGCCTGACTTTCCTATAAATTCCTCTGTTTCTCGTTTCCATTAGCGATTTTTTATGATACAATATGGATATGATTTTAATGAAATTAGCATCTATTTTATTATTGATACTGACCTTAGTCGTCTGCATTATCATAACCAAACTTTTTAGATTAAAAAAACTAGGACGAAACTTTGCGGATTTGGCTTTTCCAGTTTTAGTATTTGAGTATTACTTGATTACAGCTAAAACCTTTACCCATAATTTTCTACCTAGACTGGGACTAGCCCTCTCACTCCTAGCCATTATTCTCGTTTTTTTCTTCCTTCTGAAAAAACGCAGCTTTTACTATCCTAAATTCATCAAATTTTTCTGGCGTGCAGGATTCTTATTAACCCTTGTTATGTATATTGAGATGATTGTTGAATTGATGGCTCAGAAATAAAAAGATAAATCGAAAACACCTCAATCAAACTGAAATACAGTGATTGAAGTGTTTTTTCTTTATCTATTTTTCAATAATTTCTATTTACTCTCTTTATCAGGAAATAGGTAACCAATCCCTACACAAGCTAGCACACCTGCTCCAATCACCAAGCCACTTGAAATTGGCAAAAGGTCCAAAATTGCATTTGCGATGATAAAGGCAATAATGAAACACATCAGACTAGCCTTGTAGTCTTTTTTCAAAAGATTCTCTAGAGTGAAAAAGAGGAACAAGCCTATCAGAATCAGGGACCATAGGTTGACATCCAAACTTGGCCAGCCAACAGAACCAAAATACAATACTGTCGCTGCTACTAGTAAAAATACAATCCCCAATAATTTTTTCATTTGTTTATCTCCAATTTCTTTTTTAAGAACTTGAATTATTTAATATTGACACCTCATGTCCTTTACAAAAATCATTATAACAGAGGTCATTTTCAAGAACAAGTTCTTTTGCCTATCTGGTCGCTATATCGGTCTAAGTGGTTGAATAGTTAAGATAAAAGAAAAGAAGACCTAATGAGCTTCTTCATTCTAGCGAATGTAACAGTATTTTATGAAATTGGTAGAATCCAAAAAATCTTCCTATCTGTAATAAGAAGATTTTTTGTTATCTAAATTAAGTACATTAATACATTCTAAAAGAGTATCTATAGTAAAGTAAACTAAATAATTGAGTTACAAATGGCTATTGTCACAAAACTGTTTCATCATCACACCATCTCAGTACACAAACCATTTTTCTATAGCTTTTGTCCTAATCTTGATCTTTTTTCTTCAATCCAAGAAATGTGCCTACGGTAAACAATATTCCAGCAATGAATGGTGTAAAACCTTCTCTAACTGTTCCGGTTTTTGGCAATCTATCAGAATTGTTAGTATCCGATTTACTATCGATATTGGTATGTTTATTAGCTATATTCTCTGGTTCATTAAGATAAACTTCTTTCGTATTTTCAAAGTTTTTATCATTTTTATCAGGAATTGTAGCTTTAACATCCTTAGTTGAATCAGATTTGTGTGAATGATGTTCTCTTTGGAAATCCTCTTTTCTGTGACTTTCATCTAATTGATTATGATTTACTTGCACCTTATCTTTCTTTTTGGATACATCAAAAGTAGGTTTATTTTCCTCTTCCTTTTTCTCCTCTATTTTCTTGAATACAGGTTTTATAAGGGTATCTTTTGATAGATTAAGAACATAGCCAGCATCTTTTTTACCTTCGAAACCAGCAATTTCCCAGCCATCAAATTGATATCCTTCTTCTAATTCACCCTTATAGACAGGTAAAATGAAATCTTCTTCCGACACTATCGTTGAACTCATTTCTTTTCCATTTTGAATGGTCACAGTTACCGTATGAGGTTTTAGTTCGCTTACCTCTCCCGTATCTTTGTTTAAAATGAATTCTTTTACGGTTGTATTTCTTGCAAAATCTTTTACAAGAATCTTAATGTTTAGTGTCTTATCTGCTATTTGTTTAATATCATCAAATGATGTGTATTCTTTTCCATTTACATAAATATGTTTGTCTTGAATCTCACCATCGAATCCATTATTTCTTTTATCATTGATATTAAAGACTACAGATTTTCCCTTAGCATATTCGATACTAGTATTTCCTTTTGGATCAATGTTTACTTCTGGTTTAACATTATCATATAAAAATTGATAGTGTACTCCAACCGCTTTCGCATTCAAATCGCTATAGCCAGTTTGAAGGTAAACATTTCCATCCATGTCTGTTACCTTATCTGGAAATCCGTTTGCTTTATAGTCTTTCATCCCCCAGTCCATGATGTCACCGTCTTTAACATTAAGCTTAATGTTAAAATCTCTAGTGTTATCAATGTGTAAATCTCCGTAGATTAAATAATTATCTACAACTGATTCATTAACTCTCAACTCCCAGTTGAAACCACCCTTATCAGAAATCTTACCTCTTAAATAAAATTCTGGATTTCGTACATAAATTTTATTAAATTTAGATGGATTAAAGTAGTTCTTGTCCATTGAAAGATTTACTGGTTTTGCATCAATAAATAACGTAGAGCCATCTTCTTTTATAGCTTCTACATTGGACTTATCCTCTCCTGTGTACTCTTTACCATCCTTACCAAATAATACCAGTTTAGAAGAATCTGTCACAAGATTTCCATCTTTATCGATTGCTTCCCCTTTATCATTCATTTTAAATGTAAACACTTGATACCTTACAATGTTAAAGCCGTCCAAAGCCGACATTAATACTGATTGAGTACTTCTTCCATCTTCAACATTTCTACTATCAGCATAAATTATTTTTTCTGATAAGACTCTTAGATTAGGATTGGCCTTTTGGATTTTTGCTATATCTTCCTGGCTATAAACTCCATTTCCTTCTAACATATCCGTTTTTCCAGGATTATAGGTAGTCACTTTTAGTGCATAGCCTTTTCTTAGAATGATGTTATCCTTTAATAGATATTGTTGTTTTTCTGAATCAGAATAGATTTTACCAGATTCCATTTCGGTTAAATTGTTTGGTTTGTTTTTTGAAAGATCTCCTTCTCCTAATTCTATTACATTCCCATAACTTGATGCATAGGGATATTCTGCTTTAGTTTCCTTATTTTTTTCAGGCATTCTAATTTTAGTTTCAGCTTTTGTCTGATTATCATCTTTAACAAAGAATCTCATATCTCCTGCAAAAGCTAATCCATCCACAATATCATTAATATTAGCGTATAAATCAAATGTCATCGTTTTTGAGTGTGAGTCATACTTGGTCGTTTTGATTTCTATCGATTTATAATTATTGCCATAATATACCTTGGCATTTTTAGAAACATTACTTATCTTTCCAAGAATTTCAAAGTGTCCATCTTTAGACGGGCTTAGAATACCATAAATTTTTGATTTGATTTCGTCAAGTTTTTCAGTTTCATATTCTAAGGCACTACCATCGTCATAAGCAATGATATTTCCCTTATCATCGTATTTATAATCGTATTCCTCTATTCTCTTACCAGTTTCACTTGTAAAGTCATCAACTTCTCTAAATTTCTTTTTAATGAGTTTCTTCAAGTCTTTACTTTCAAACTCTCTAATTGTTGAAATGACTTTATTGATAGTAAAGCTAGATTTTTCTTCGGTAGCCTCTTCATTTTCTTGATGATTTTCTACCTCAGTTATATCTTTTTTAAGACTATCCTCTTTTCTATTTTCTAAATTTTTAAATTTAGATTCGGCAATCTCGCCAAGCTTTTGGTAGTTAGATGAATCTTGATCAGGATCTACTAGATAATAGGAAATCATCCCCTTTTCATCAGCATGATCAGCAAATTTAATTCTATGAATCTTTGTGAAATTGCTAGAGCCATCTAATGCAATGACTTCAATGATTTTTCCTCTTAAATCTCCTGCACCATTAATTTCATAAATGGTATTTCCGTCTTTGTCAAGTTTCCTATTTCTTCCTTGACCCTCACCTGCATAAGTTACTTCAAGATTTTTCTCAACCTCTCCATCTTCATTAACAAGAGCGGCGCCAGCATACCAAACTTCGTTGGCAATCTCGTCAAATTTTTCAGGATGTTCTTTTTGATCTCTAGCAAATAACGTTTCATTCTTGTATTGCTCTTTTACCTTATGATAAGTATCCTTTGTGATCAGCTTAATTTTTTCAGGATTTGAAAAATCAACCGAAACAATCTTAGGGGCTGTGTTATCAATTTTTACTGGAATATAGGAAACCTGCCATGGGTAATCCTTAGTTAATCTATATTTAAATTTATAGAAATATTGACCTTCTGCAATCGGTTCAAATTGACCTCTTATCTTAGTAGCAGGATCTTGCTTATCATTACTTTCTGGTGCATTTTCTTCTCTACCTCTAGGGTTATAGATGAGTCCATCCCATTTCAAGTCACCCCAAACTTTTAGCTTAGAAGATTTGATTCCCTTTGCATCATTTCTTTTAGAGTTTAAAATTCCTTTAACAAAATGTTCTCTCGAAATGACTTTTAAGTCAATTTGATTTTCTCCCTCTTTATTTGTATTTACTATTGAAATCAATCCTTCTTCTGCACTTCTTAATACAAGTGGAGAAGGTGTTAATCCTCTCTCAAGTTGAGCATCTTGAGGATTTCCATTTGAATCTAAAGGATAAATTTTAGCAATATTAGAACCACTTGATGATGGTGCGTTGATCCCTTCGTTATTGAAAGCAAACAATTCTGGATTTTGATCTAGGGATGTTGTATTTTTATCTTTTCTATTTTGTATAACTCCTGCTGGATTAAATTTATCTATACCATGTTCTCCACCAATCCCCTTATTTAAGGTTCCTGGAATTTTTGGTTTACCATCATCATCATAACCTTCCATTGTTTTTGATTTTGAACCTTCTTCCCAGGCCCATTTATCAAGGATTGGTTCGTGGTTCCAATTCCCAGCAAATCCCATTAGAGGCATCGATAAAGAAGGTTGGAAGTTTATTTTCTTCCCGTTGGAGTTTAGAGCTTCCATTTCTTCCACTGACTCAAAATGAATAAATGATTCTACAAATTTATTTTTATTTTTAGCCTCTCCAACGTTTATAACCGCATTTAAATCAAAGCTAGAATTTGGGCTTATAGTGAAAGTATCATGCTCAAATGTGATATTTGCTCCTTTGATTTTTTCTGGGTGGATTTCTGGAACAATTTGCTTCCCATCTGGAGATTTTTCGTCTTTATATGTTTCATCCAGTTTTAGTCTATCAGTTAGAGCATCTGTAGTTATAGCAGATGCTGAAACTTTAAAGGTCAAAGGTCTGTTTGATGTATTGTGAAGCTTAATGGTAAAATATTTTTCTTCTCCTTTTATTTCTTTAAGAGAAATAGAACCATAAGAGTTTACCAAGCCTTTAGAATCCGTGTTTTTGAAAGTCGCTACAACTTCATTTCTCAAAGCATTGGCAACATTAATTAGCCCTGCTCCTTGTTGTCTAGGTGATGCAAAGTATTGACTCTTTTCTTTCCAAGAAGTCGCATCCATCATAGGGCGTGCAGTATTTTGCAGGGCTATTTTTGTAAGACTTGTAAGATCTATTTTGTCATCTCCCTTAAGATTTTTCAATACAGGTCTTTCAAGCATTTCCTTTAACTTTGGTCTAATCAAAACAGTAGAAGCTGCTACGATTGGAGTTGCCATACTAGTTCCTGACATATAGCCATAAGTTGATTTCCCATTAATGACATTGAGAGTGGATTTAATATTTTTACCAGGTGCTGAAACATCAGGCTTTAAAAGTAAATCTGTTCTCGGTCCCCAAGATGTGGATCCTGCTGGAACTATGATATCTTCTTTATACAATTCTTTGTCGGCGTCAGGTGCAAACTTAAAGTCAATCTCTTTTTCGTCACCTACATTCGGTTTATTAGAATTATAGCTTGCCATATCAATTGGATAGTATTGCTCCAATTTATCTTTAAAATCTTCTTTATTATTTCTTTTAACCTCAGTTTTTTTATCAGGGTTAATCATGTTCCATAGCTTTACACCATCATCTCCTGAAATTGAAAACACTTGACTAGTAGTTCCTTCATCCTCCTCATATCCCATAGCTGGGAGCTCTGTCCAATTATCTCTATTGTAGTAATTTACAGTATTTACAACCATAATGGCGCGTGCGCCCTTATCCGTTGCTCGTTTAAAAGCATTTTTTAAATCCTTGGTATAAATTCGATCCATTACTGCAATTTTGCCCTTAAGATTCAAACCTATCAAATCTTGGTCTTGACCTTTGCCTATATATACAAATTTCAATCTACTAGGAGCTTTTGACCCATCTTCGTTTGTTATGATTTTATTCTTATCGAAAAAGGCTCCTATATTCCTGTATTTAAAACTTTCTCCTCCAATCTTAACTTTATCAAACTCAACTATTTGATTTTTAGCAGAAGCAACTGCTATCGCATCTTCATGTGCTGCAGTTCGTGTTACATTTCCAGTGTCGGTCATTTTCAGATTATTATTTGCCACTAAATCCCATGAAGAACTTGAAGCAGAAGTTGCATAGTTACCTGTAGCTACGACCATTGGAATGCCTGCTTTTCTTAACGCTCTAATAGCTTGCCAATATTTCTCACCTACAAGACCTGTTCCTGTAAAGCCAGATGATACCGAGACAACATCGACATTGTGTTTGATCGAATCTTCAATAGCATGAAACATTGTTTCATCCCCTGCGAACCCAGATCCTGCGTCAGAGTACATTTTATAAGAGAAAATTTGTGCATTAGGCGCAATTCCATCTATTCCGTTAAAGTTTTTGATATCTTGTTCAGTATCATTTCCCGCAAGAATTCCAGCAATATGCATCCCATGGGGATCAAAATAATCGCTTCCATCATCAGCTTTTTCTACAGTAATTTTACCACCATTATAATAATTGAAAGCATGAGGAATTTTATCACTCAACCAGAAATTTTTATCAGTACCTTTTAAGTCTTCTTTTTTAAATCTCATTGAGTCTTTGGCATCATCATCGATTCTCATAGCCTTATGCCTATAATCTGTTCCCGTATCGATATTTGAAATAACCATACCTCTGCCATCAAAGTTTTTCCCAAATGGTGCATTGATAGATTTTAGGTAATCGATTGCCTCTTCAACTCCAATTTCTTTTCTAGCATGATTCATCATAGGTTGGACTTTTTGTGACCTTTCAACCGATGAAATACCTTCTATTAGTTTAATTTTGTCCAGAGTATCTGGAGTTGTTTCTATTGCAACACCATTAAAAACCGTATCATAAGTATATAAAACTTCTGTATTCTTAAGATTTGATAGTTCCTTGATTGCTTTTTCTCCAGATTCTTTATCTTTAAATTCAGCAATATAGACAAGTCTATCTTCTTTTTGGGGATTTTCTGTGTCTTTACTTGCAGACGAGTCTGCATTATCTCCTTTGTATTGATTGGAATCTTCTTTTTTGATTGTTGCTTTTTCATTGTTAGTTTTATTGTCTATCACAGATTCTTTACTAACAACTTCTTTTTCCTCAATAACTGTTGTTTTCTTCTCTTCAGTATCCTTTGAAGTTTCTATAGCATTATGAATATCTTCATGTTTTTCTTTGTTTTCGTTTTGTTTACCTACTACTACTTTTTCTTTATCAGAGATAGTTACAGCATCTTCAGAGCTAGATGTGTCTGCTAAAACTACCTCATTAGGGACATATGCTGCTAAAATAACTGCAGCTGTGGTTAGTGACAATACTGTACTTTTTTTCATTTTAATTCCTTACATATTTATTTAACTTCCAATAGATAGAAAACTTTAACTTTGCTAGCCTTTGTTATAAAAAGTTTTACTAAGTATTATCTAGGAAATAGAGTAGTACATTTATATATAATTGTT
>CAUTTK010000066.1:0-8306 GCA_963541475.1 uncultured Streptococcus sp.
ACGCTACTGCACTTGTTGAGGCTGAAGTAGACGCTACGGCACTTGTGCTTGCTGAGGTAGATGCTACGGCACTTGTTGACGCTGAGGTAGACGCTACGGCACTTGTGCTTGCTGAGGTAGACGCTACGGCACTTGTGCTTGCTGAGGCAGATTGAGAGGCATCTGAATCTGACACTGGCACTTTCACTTCATTTGTTGTGCCATCTTTATAGGTAATAATTACTGTTACCTTACCGTCTACTACAGCACCATTATCTTTAAGTGCATAGCCACTAATACGATTTGCCTCTTGTGGATTAGATCCCTTCACCGCATCAACAATCTTTTGTTTATCAGTTGCTGACGGAGTTGTCGCATTGGTTACTTGAACCGTCGCTGGCACTTTACCTGGGAATTTTTCTTTCAACTCACCCTGCTTCAGAATAAAGGTAGTTCCATCTGAACGAAGATTTGAAAAATCATCTGCAGTTATAGAACGTGTAACTTTATTACGAGAAGCATATGGCAAATCAGCATTAATAGTTCCTGTAACAGTAGTCGTAGCTGGTTGATTATCAGTAGCTGTAGTCTTAGTCGTTACTTTATTGATAACAGTTGTTCCCCATGTATCATTATGGAAAAGATTGTTAATTGCAGGAGTTCCTGGTCCTCCATTACGAACTTCTGTGTTTTGGACGACACCACTATTATCTTTGAACTTAGCTGTAAATTCTAATGAATCTCCAGAATAGAAAGTATACACAGGAGTGCCATTCTCAATTGATTTAGGAGCATCTGACCATGTGCCATCTGCATTTTTTACTTTGACTACTGTATCAATAACTTGTGGTTTTTCAGTTTCAGGTGTAATCCTACCAGAACCTTGCTCTGAAGTTAACACTTCAGTTGTATTTGGACCTGCTGGTACACTTTGGGTCGCAGTCACATTACCTGAAGGAAGAAGACCATTATTTGCATCATAGACTTTTTGCAATTCGTCAGGAGTAAAGGTTACGCTGTTAGCATTATCTTCTGCTTTTTTCTTAACTGTCTGACCTGCAACTGTCAAGGTTACGGTTGCTCCTGGAAGAACATTGGTTACCGTGATACTTTGATTTGGTAAACCTCCACGTCCACTTAAGTTTTCAATAACTGGTGGGTTAACTTCCATTGCCAAATCTGAGATTGGTTTGGTACGAGATTCGCCATCTTTATAGGTAATCTTGACATTATCCCCTTCGATGGTAACGTCCTGGATACGATCTTTTTCTTTCTCTGTGGTCGTATCATGGGCGTTCTTAACAGCTTCTATAATGCTTGTTCTTTCCGTATCTGTCAAGGAAGCTAGACTTGTAACCTTAATCTTCTTATCAGGATTCAAGTTAGCATTTCTTACTGCTAGACTACCTTGTTTAATTCGGAAGGTTGATCCAGTTGAACGATTATCTGCCGCGTCTTCTGCTGAAATAGAACGGGTTGCAGCGTTTCCTGTCTCATAGCGCAACTCATCTTTGACTTTTCCTGTAACTTCCAATTTAGCTGGATTAGTTGAAGTAGCTTCCGTCAAAGAAGAAATATTGTCTGCATTCGCCTGTCCAAACTTATCATCCAAGACATTTGCATTTGAAATAATCGTATGGCCAGTTTCACCTTGGTGGACATTTGTCTTCTTAATATAGCCGCTATTGTCTGTGAAGGTTGTTGTGAAACGTAGCTCATCACCTGCATAGAAAGTATGTTCTGTCCAGCGTCCTACTCTGGTATTTGGAACTGCCTTCCACAAACCAGTCGCACGATCTTTCACTTCTACTACTGTGTTTGTAGCTACTGGCCTTTCAGTTTCAGGAGTAATGTTAACTGCTGCGCTATCATCAGACGGAGTTGTCACACCTGAAGAATCTGTCACATTAGCTGTCGCTTTGACTGTTCCATCCTTCGGTAAGAGTCCTGCTGTTAAACCAAGGTCTGTAGGAGTCACTGTCAATGTCGTTGCACCGACTGGTTTATCAATTGTACGAGTGATGTCACCTACCTTAACTGTAACTGAAGTTGCTTTTGGTTCAATGTTTGTAATCGTAATGTTCTTGGCAAGACCACCTTGATTTGACAAATCATTTGTAACCGTTGGAGCTTTTGGTTTAGCAATATCTGCTACCTTGAGTGTACGAGTAGTGTCATCGTTATATTGGATAGTTGCAGTATCGCCAGTTATCGTAACATTCTTGATACGACCATCAACACCATGAGCTGTCTTAATATTAGCTATCAGAGTCGCTTTTTCTGTATCTGTTGGATTACTTAGATCATTAACTGTTGGTTTTTCAGTTGGATTAAGCTTAGCATTTCTTTCTGATAGTTTGCCTTGTTTTATTACGAAAGTAACACCATCTGAACGGTTAGTTGCCGCATCTTCTGCTGAAATAGAACGGGTTGCATAGTTACCATCTCTATATGGTAGACCGTCTTTAACCGTTCCTGTAACGACCAAGGTTGCTGGATGGGTTGAAGTGGCTTCTGTCATCGTAGAAATGTTGTTAGCATTTGCCACTCCAAATGTATCATGCAAGACATTTGAAACAATCGTTGCACTGGTTGTACCTGAATGAACCTGAGTTTTCTTGATATAGTTACTGTTATCTGTGAAGGTTGTGGTGAAACGAAGTTCATCACCTGCATAGAAGGTATATTGTGGGTCATTACCACTTCTTCCTTCTGGAGTTAATTTCCACTGGCCAGTCGCTGGATCTTTCACTTCTACAAGCAGACTTGTAGCTACTGGTTTTTCAGTTTCACGAGTGATGCTTACAGGATTACTTACTGTTGACTCAAGGAGAGTACCTGCTGGACGACGAGAATCTTGTGCAGCAACCTTAGCTGTTACTGTTCCAGTTGCAGGCAATACGCCATCGGTAAAACCAAGTTCAGTCGGTGTAACCGTTACACTAGATGTCCCTGCCGTAATATCCTTAGTAACAGATTTATTCCCCACGGTTACTGTAACCTTAGTTGCCTGTGGGTCAATATCTGTTACAGTAATGCTCGTTGGTTTCCCACCTTCTTCATCTAAATTATTCGTAACTTTAGGTGTACTTGGACGAGCAACAATTGTTACCGTATCATTCGTAACGTTCCCGCTTCCATCTGTTGCTGCAAAGATATAATTATCATACGTTCCGACTTTAGTAATCGTTCCACGTAAATTAGCAGACATTGTCTTATCAGCATTCACATGTTTATTTTCCAACGATAGTGAACCATTTGCTGCTGGAATTTGAACAAATGCCTGACCGTTTAATGATTTAATACCTGAATTACCTGTTGCATTATCTGAAGCTGTGACTGCTAAATCAACAGAATCTCCTGCAACAATTTCAATTCGTTTATTGGCTGGAATTCCTGTAATAACTGGTTGAATTGCATCACGTGTTGAAGTTGCAGGCGCACTGTTTTCAGAAGATAAAGTTCCCTTGTTATTTGGTAGGGTCACATTTGTCTTAGCTACATATGAACCAGCTTGAACACTTGGAACAGTAACCGTTGCTCTACCGTTGGTAACAGTTCCTGTATAGGTAGAGTTGTTTGGCCCTTGAAGGGTAACTGTTGAACCGTTCGGAATGTCTGAACCTACGTTAACAACAACTGGTACATTTTGTCCCACTCTATTGTTAAGATCTGTTTCAATTGTTGGAGGAGCAGGATTGACTGCAACTGTGACAGCTTTCTCAGTTCTGTTACCAAGCGTATCTGTAGCTATCACCTTAACATTCTCATAAAGTCCTACTTTGGTAGGAGTCCCTGTCAAAGTAGTTGCCATAGAACCGTCATTGTTTTTAACAGGATTGCTTGCTGTCAAAACATTATTAAAGTTCGAATTTGGTTGAGAAAGATTCGTTCCTGTAGAAGCGTTGGCGTCGTAGGTAAGAGATTTCATACCTGAGTTACCAGTCGTCACATCGGAAGCTGACAAGCGGACATTGGCTGGTTGTCCAACGGTCAAATTGATTCGTCCGTTATCCCCTGCTGTTATAACAGGGCCTGTCTTATCAATATTGGTTGCACGCACCTCATTACTGAAGTCAGATTCAACAGAGGTCTTGGTTACTCCATTTTGAACATAACTTGGTTGATTATCAATAACCGTCTGAGCTTTATAAGTCGCATTGTTTTTTAGAGGAACGTTTCTAAAGGTTACACGTCCATCGTTACCTGCTACTGCCTCTTGGATTTTTGTTCCATTTTCGTAGAGGTAAACTTTCTTACCAGGAGCAGCGTTTTCAACCTGAATATCTTGTTGTTCCTTACCTTCAACTAACTTATTGGTAATTCTCGGAGTGGAAGGCTTAACGATAAACTTAGTATCTACATCTTTTGTTGTACTATCTGGGAAGGTTACATGTATCTTATTGTTAAAAACCCCTGGAGTACGTCCAACATCCCTCTTCTCGATAGTTCGACCGTTAGAATCTTTCCACTCTATCTGTGAGCCATCAGGTAATTTCCCATTACCAATCTCATTTGTGCCCTTTTTCACCAAGTACTGGTTCGGGTCAGTATAGGCATTTGATGGTGAGTCATTATACCACCATTTCAAACCAGCATTGGCATAATTATTGGTAATATATGGAGCTTCGACCTGTTTAACAAAATACTTACCACCCTGTGCAGCTTCTACTGGATAAGCTTGTTCATAACTAAGTCCAAGTGGGTTCGTTTGAAGTCCTACTGCTGCAAATGTCGTAGAATGGTGACCACTACCATAAAGTAGTTTCATATTTTTCAAATCTGCATTGGTCACTCCATCCTTGACAGTCGTTTGGAAACGAGTCACATGAACTTCATCTGGACCACCACCGATTTGCACGTTCTGCCAAATAACACGTTTTTCACTCGTTTTAGGAATGATAGCTGGACTAATTTCATTCCAGATTGGTCGTTTATATTGGTCACTATTATCAGACAAGGCTTTTAGCAAATTGTACTGTTCATCTGGACTATACAAGGTTGTAAAGCCTTGGTTCGCATTATCAAATTGGTCACGATTTAGAGTTTCCGTACCACGTCTTTCAAAACGGTCAAACACAGGGGGTAGGAGTGTTCGCTCTGCATCATCAATAGGTAATTTCGTCATATCAGCAGTCAAATTACCAGATGCATCAGTTATTCTACTCCAATATGGAGCAGATACAATAGTGTCAGGCATATTTACCTGATCAGGCACCTGAATCCACTTACGGATATTCGTAAATCCACGGTTAGCTTTCGGGTTTTCAATTACTGTCCAAATGATAGATGTAATCTTACCATTTGCATCGTAAACAGGTTTTGTTGTAACCGCAATATGGTCATTCAAATGGTTTGTAGATGATGAATTTTCACCAGATACATATGTTTTAAGAACTTGACCATTCGGACCAGTTACTTGATCAGAACCAACCTTACGTACACCAACCTGCGTATTACGTCCACGGAATTGTGATCCACGTTCCATCTGCTTACCATTTAAAGCACTACGTTTACCGTTGCTAGCACGTTGAACGGCATTGGCAATTGAAGCTTCTGCAGCCTTGGCCTGCTTGATAACCGCTGTTAGATCAGCATTAGGATTTTTCAAGGCTTCTTCGATAGCTGTTACAGCAGCATTAACCTTAGCAACAGCTGATTCAGTATTTGGAAGACCGATAGACTTAGCTAGGTATTCACCCATAGAAGCTGAGATTTTAGAAAGACGTTTACGGTCTTCTTCAGCTTTTTTATTGCTCTCAGCCGATACTGTAGTTGCTACTGCAGCTGTTGTTGTCGTATCCACCAAGCTTGAAGTTGTTGATGTGAGTTGACTTAAACGATTTTCAACTGCCTGAAGAGAAGCTAGGCTGTCTGTGATAACTTTTGAAAGAGCCGCATCAGCTGTAGTATTAGCTGTATCTTCTTTACGAACAGATGTCTCTCTGTTTGAAGCTGTTTCTGATGCTACTGGTTTTGCAAGTTCAGAAGTTACTCCAGCTTGTGATTGAGAAGCACTTGTTGACGCTGACTCAGACGCTGATGTGCTTGCTGATACAGAAGCACTTGTTGATGCTGACGCACTTGCAGATACAGAGGCACTTGTTGAAGCACTTACTGATTGACTTTCACTTTCTGAAAGATGCTTACTTGCATTCTTTGAAGCTTCCTCAGACAAAGATTGGCTTTGGCTGACAGAAACTGATAGGCTGTCTGCTTGAGCCCCCTCCTGATCTTTTACTGTTCCCAAAGTTACTGTATCTGTATTTGCAAGTGTTTGATTTGACTCTACTGTCTTTTCGAGGGCATCATTGGCATAAACAGTTGTTTGTGTTGCAACTGCTCCTCCAAGCACCGTCCCTGCTGCAGCTATCCCCTTCAGGATATCCAAGCCAGTAAGTGTATTTGCTGATTGTTCTTCAATCACTTCAGTTGTTACCTGAGCAGCATCTACACCACCTCGTAAGACTTTAAAGAGACCAAATTGAGAGGTCGATGCACGCAACCAATGCTTACCCGACTTGATCAACTTGAAACGGGTCACACGATCCGTTTCCCTATATTCACCTTCTTGGCGTCTAAAAAACATTTTTTAGATTCCTTTCCTTCTATTTTTATGTGTATTTATCAATAAAATACCAATCTATATTATACACTGATAAATCAAATATTTCAAACTTATAGAAAATTATTTTGCCTAAAAAAAAAAAGCATTTTTATATTACTAGACTCTGAATTACAATTTTTCATAATTATCAACAACATCTCCAATTTTAAACGATTTCAAAGTCTATAAATTTAATTCTTAATCATTTTATGTATTTATATTTAGAAATATTAAATTTTTGTTACAAAAATTTAAACTAGAATTGGAAAATAATACTCTATTTATTAATATATTGATTTTCTGTGATATTTGTATACTTATATATCTTTTTATATCTATAGTAAGCTACATTAGCATGAAACAATACATAAACATTTTAGCTCCTATTTACCATAGAATAATGCAAGAAGGACAGTATCTCTATGCCCTTGAATGTCTTTATTCTAACATCAATGAACGATCAAACATATCATTTATTAAAAGTATTTATTTTTTAATACTCAATTCAAACTCTCTCTACCCAGACTGTTTAAGTATTCACTCCTTCGCTCCATTTCTATTATAGAAGTTTCTTAACTACTATGCTTCTTATGATTTGTTGTTACTACACTTTCTGCGCTTAAGAGACATCATGAGATAAATCGTACATCTTCCACGTTTATACAAGATATGAGAACTTTAAAAGGTTACAATTAAAATAGGAAATCTGACCCGAGACTGGGCAAAAATTCAATTTCAGGAAAAAATGAAGTAAATATTCACACAATAAAAGGCATAGTATCAAGGTTTTTCAAGGGCTGATATTATGCGTTTTTTAATTTTAAAGACTTTTTGCTCAGTATCATAAAGATTTATCTTTTTCACACAAACATTAGTCCTAATTCAATTACTCTCTTGATTTACATATATAGATTACGTTTACCTATTTGGACTTTAGAGATTCTAGCTTTTTATCTACTATATTGAGGGTCTTACTATTACGTTTCTGTTTGTAGAGCCACTATTTCGCTGTTCCTTCCTCTGACGATTCTTATTTCCAGCGTCAGCTTCACCTTTCCGTATTCAAGTACAGCCTGTAGCTAGCTTCCTAGTTTGCTCTTTGATTTTCATTAAGTACTAATGGTTATATTATGACCGTCAGATCGTACTCAAAAAAATCCCCTGGATGATTTTCATCCAAGGGATTTCTTTATAAATCGAAATAATAGTACTTTCTATGTATTTTTAATCCGATTACTCTTCATCATCACGTTTACGGCGTTTTGCAATCAAACCTAGACCAGTCACAGCTGCCAAAGCTCCAAGGAGTACAGATGATTTAGAAGCTTCTGTACCTGTATTTGGCAATTGCTGTCTTGACTTACCTGCTGATTCTGATGGCGTTTCAGAAGATAATGTATTTACTGATGTCGATGTGTTTGCTGATGCTGACTCTGACTCTACAGCACTTGTTGACGCTGAGGTAGACGCTACAGCGCTTGTGCTTGCTGAAGTAGACGCTACAGCACTTGTTGATGCTGAAGTAGATGCTACGGCGCTTGTACTTGCTGAAGTAGACGCTACAGCACTTGTGCTTGCTGAAGTAGACGCTACAGCACTTGTTGACGCTGAGGTAGACGCTACCGCACTTGTGGATGCTGAGGTAGACGCTACGGCGCTTGTACTTGCTGAAGTAGACGCTACGGCGCTTGTGCTTGCTGAAGTAGACGCTACAGCGCTT
>CAUTTK010000067.1:0-8303 GCA_963541475.1 uncultured Streptococcus sp.
TTGAAATGTCTTCCCCTTGATTTTGATGATAAGTTGGAGTAACAGTCAGATTTGGAGTCTCTGTCAAACTTGGTTGGGCTGGATTAACATTATCACTACTTGGTTTACTTGAACTTGTAGAAGAATGTGAGCCCTGTTTACCATTCCAATAAGCTTGGGCTGCAGCTAATTCTCCTGCTGACAAATCACTCTTAGGTATATAGTGGAAATGATTGCCATGCGGTACAACAAAAGCGTCACCTGTATCTTCAATCACATCTGTCGGACTAAAGACATACCCATCATCCGTTGTATAGGCTCCTCCAGTCCCTCGATTTGGTGCCGGCGTATTGAGATTAAAGTTTGGTTTAATGGTTGAACTTGTTTTATCTGTACTGCTTGGTTTCGTATTGTCAGAATGACTTTGAATTGGCTGACCTCCAATTGGTAAATTCCGAGCCAATTTTTCTTCCAAAGCAGACATTTGCGAATAAGGAATGAAATGGAAATGATCTCCGTGAGGCACTGCCACACCATTGGCTGTACGTTTTGTAATCTGTGCTGGGTCAAATACCAAGCCATCTGATTCCACATGACGTTGGCTAAGTGGCAAGGCGTACAATTCTTGAAGGAGACTATCCAAGTCCTCATTTTGACTCTCAGGAGTTGTTGCAGAATCTTGAGGAGTCTCAGCTTGACTCGTTCTCACACCAGATCTTGTTTCACCTCTGCTTGAACGATATTCAACGGTACTTAATTGACCACCTTTTCCAGATAAGAAGGCTTGGGCTGCAGCTAATTCACTAGCAGACAAGTCACTCTTAGGAATATAATGGAAGTGATTGCCATGAGGAACGATATAAGCGTCACCTGTATCTTCTATGATATCAGATGCATTAAATATATACCCGTCATCCGTTGTATAGCGTCCTTGGGCTCTAGCTGCAGCAACAGCATTATCTGTGCTTGCATTATGATTATGACTATGTTCCTGCTTCTGACGTTTAATCTCTTCTTTTGTCCGAATATTGTCCGCATGAGCCGCATCCTTGAGGTAAACATAGTATTTCCCGTCAACCTTAATGACATAACCACCCTTGATTTCATTGACAATGTCTGAATCCTTCAACTGATAATTCGGATCTTTCATCAGCAGTTCTTCACTGATGATAGCGTCATAAGGAACTTTGCCATTATAGTAATGATAATGGTCTCCATGAGAGGTTACATAACCTTGATCCGTAATCTTGATAACGATTTGTTCGGCGTTGATTCCCTCTCTCTTACTAATTTCATCTGGTGTCAAATTTTCTGCCTTTTGGCCAGTCTGATCACCATCTATATAAGCAACTCGATTAGAATCTTTCTTAACTTGACCTGCTTGGTAGCGACCAAGTTCGTAGGAACAAATACTTAGGGCAAGGACTACCACTGAACCCGCTACATATTTTTTATTGATTTTCATTCTTTTCTCACTTTAATTCTTCTGCTAGAACACTCATATTTTCTTCAAGATTTTCTAGGTAAGTCTTGTCATTTTGTGGGTCTGCCTCTAAAGGATTCAGAGTTTTAAGACCCACACCTGTTGATTTGACAAGAGTTTCAGCTACTTTGGAAGAAGCGTTACTTTCTGTAAAAATCGTCTTAACCTTATAGGTTTTAACAAATTCCTGAATTTCTGTAAGTTGTCGTGGACTTGGTTCTTGTTCAGGAGAGATACCAGCAATACCAAGTTGATTAAGTCCAAATCTCTTAGCAAGGTAAGAAAAGGCTGTATGCTGTGTTACAAATGTTTTCTGACTCGCTTTTTCAAATTTAGGCTGGAATTTCTTAGTCAATTCTTGAGCTTTTTTGATAAAGGCTTGCGCATTTTTCTGATAAGTTTCTTTATGCTCACTGTCAATCTCTGAAAGTTTGTCAGCGATAATCTGGGCTTCTTCGCCAGCTTTTTCAGGATCTAGCCAAGTGTGAGGATCATAGAGCGTTTTTTCATCAACTCCATCACCTGCTTCCACATCTTCTAGACCAGGGACACGTTCCAATGTCATTCCTTCAGAAGCCTCTAAAACCTTAACTTTGGATTTTTTTAGATTTGGATCCAGACTTCCTGCCCAAGATTCGAGCGTATGAGAATGATAAACAAAGACATCTGCATCATAGATGGCTGCAATGTCATTCGCTGAAGGTTCAAAGGAGTGAATCCCACTACTTGACTGAATCATTCGAACATTATTCAAATCTCCAGATACTTCCTTGACCATAGCATAGACAGGGTAAAAACTGGTTACAATTTTCATCCCTTTCCCAGTCTGACTTTCCTTTTGGCCACAAGCCCCTAAACACAAAAGAAAAACACTTAACAATACTAAAAATAAACTTTGTTTCTTCATAAACAACCCCTTAACTATTTAATTAACTGGTAAACATTCTACTCCTAAAAATTTAATCTGTCAAGCTATTTTTAGAAAAAATTTGAAAATTTCTTTCACATATAAAAATCTGCTGAATTTCAACAACTCAACAGACTTTCACTTTATTCTTCTATAGTGGAATGTTTATAACCATAAGTAAAGTAAATAATACTTCCTATCAACAAAGCAATGAGGAAAGCAATCCAGGTTTCCACATTATACTGCAACATGAAGGACAAACAAATGATGATTGATAAAATCGGTAACAGGGGGACCAAGGGTGTTTTAAATTCTCCAGCTTTGGGCATCCCTTTTTCTTTCCGTAAGCGAATCAGCCCATAAGCCAGCATGATCAGGTAGGCCAAGGTACAAATATTTAAGAAGGCTGCGATACTGGCTAATGGAAACATTCCTGCTGCAACTGCTGATGCTAGACCCGTCAAGATAGTAGCATTTTTGGGTACCTTACTTGTCTTTGTTAGTTCTTTAAATACAGCAGGCATTAAGCCGTCACGTGCTAAACTGTAAATCATACGCGATAGGGCATAGGTCATCGAAATACAAACTGTAATCAAAGTTAAGATAGCCACTAATGACACATAGTTAGCTGCCCAACCAATCCCAAGGCTACGAAGAGCAAAGGCAACGGCATCGTCGACATTTAGATGACTATAGTGAACCACACCAGTCAAGACAAGCGTCACCAAGGCATAGAGAATAGTTACGATAGAAAGCGATAAGACAATCCCTCTAGGAATATTTTTTTGAGGAGTCTTGACCTCATCTACAGCCATAGAGATGGATTCGAAGCCTAAAAATCCAAAGAACATTAAGGACGCACCAGCCATGATACCAGTACTAGCGCCATAGATTTGTCCAAAACCATAAGGAGCAAAATTGCTCCAATTATCAAGTTTGATATGCCAAATTCCTACCAAAATAAAGAGAGCTAAAGCGGAAAATTTCAAAATAACTAAAATTGAATTAAAGCGTAAGGCTGCTTTAGCATTGAGTAAAACAAGCGAGGTCACCAAGACCAAAACAAGAATAGGCAATAAATCAACAAATGTTCCTACTTGAGGATTAAAGGTCCCATTTAAAGCCTGAGGAAGGGCTATCCCGTATTGAGAGAGCAACCCTTTAAAATAAGCTGCCCAACCCGAAGCCACACCAGATATGGCTGTCATGAACTCCATCATGGTTAGCCAGCCAGCCAACCAAGCTGGAAATTCTCCTAAAATAGCATATAGATAACTATAGGCACCACCCGTAGCAGGTACTCGTGAAGCGAATTCTGCAAAAAAGAGAGCTGATAATCCTACACACAAGGCAGAAATCACGATTGAAATCACTAGGGCTGGACCAGCAAGCGTTGCAGCTGCAGTACCTGTAATTGTAAAGACGCCTGTCCCCACCATGGCTCCGATACCCAGCAAAATCAAATCCCATAACTTCAAATGCCTGTGCATCTCCGTTTTATCCAAACTAACATTCTTTGTTCTAAATATATTCATCTTTCACTCCAAAATCAAATGATGATTCTATTTTACCATAAATATAGGATATTTGTGAATATTTATAAAATATTTTTCTAAAAAAACCTGACTACATATTGTAATCAGATTTCATCTATTCTAGTTCATTTCTTTAAAGGCTGCTTCTGCATCTGCATTGCTGATAACACCAAATTGAATCTTTCCAATCTTGCCTTGGCTATCAATTAGGTATTCTGTAGGAATGCTTCGAATTTGATAAGCTTGGAAGGTTGTTGCTTTGGTATCATAAAGAACTGGGATATCCTTATAACCTTGATCTTGGAACCATTGTGGGAATTGCTCAACAGTTTTTTCGCCTTGAATTCCTGGTGCAATGACACTAAGAATTTCGAAATCGCGATCTGGTTTCGCAGCTAATTCCATCAACTCAGGCATACTTTTCTTACATGGACCACACCATGAAGCCCAAAACTTTAAGTAGACTTTTTTACCCTTATAATCAGACAACTTAACTTCTTTACCATCCATAGATTGTAAGGTAAAGTCTGGAGCTTCTTTCCCAACTGCTATTTGTTGTACAGGCGCTTGTTGCTGCTGTTTTGGGGCTTGTTGTGGTGCTTGACTCTTTTTAGTCTCTTCCTTACCACAGGCCATCAATACAACTAATGACAAGAGGCTTAAGCCAGCAAACATTACTTTTTTCATCTTTTTCTCCTTTATTCAAAAATTCCAGCTAGAACATTTACTTGTCCTAGTATTAACAAAATTCCCATTAAAATAATGAGGAAACCACCAATTTTCTTCAGTAGCATCATATGACGCTTGATTTTACTAAAATAAGGCATCACTACACCTGAAGCTAGAGCCAAGACCAAGAAAGGAATAGCCATCCCTAGAGTGTAAATAAGAGTATAGATAGCACCTTGCCAAGCACCATTGCCTCCAGAAGCCGCAAGCGCTAAAACAGAACTTAAAACCGGACCAATACAAGGCGTCCAACCAAAGCTAAAGGTAATACCAAGTAAAAATGCCGACCAATAACGATTGGCTGCTGATTTCTTGAAAGCAAAGCTTTTTTGAATCTCTAATTTCTTAAAATGAAAAATTTCCATCTGGTGAAGTCCCAAAATGATAATAATTGTTCCCATAACATATCGAAACCAATTTGCATAGAGAATATTACCAAAGTAACCTGCACCAAAGCCTAGAATAAAGAAAATGAGAGAGATACCTGCGATAAAGCAAAGTGTTCGAATCAAACCTGACCAGAGAACCTTTCTCCCAAACAAAGAAAAACTTTTTGCGCTTTCCTGATCATCCAGCAAAATTCCAGTATAAACTGGTAACAGAGGAAAAATACAAGGGGAAAAGAAAGACAAGACCCCTGCTAAAAAAACGGAGATTGAAAATACTATCGTTTCCAATAAAGAACCAACTTTCTTAAGATTTCTTATCCTATTGTACTATAATCCATTTTATTTGTATGATTTCTGCTACGCAAATTGAATTAGCCTATACATGAATAGTCATTTCTGCCACTAGTTATACTCTTCGAAAATCAAATTTAAACCACGTCAGCGTCGCCTTACCGTACTCAAGTACAGCCTGCGGCTAGCTTCCTAGTTTGCTCTTTGATTTTCATTGAGTATTAATTCAGATTTTGCCCCTTATATACAAAAAAAGCCTGTCACACAAGCTCAAATGCTTGATATGATAGGCTTTTTAAAGGCTGATTATTTAACAGCGTCTTTAAGAGCTTTACCAGCTTTGAATGCTGGAACTTTAGAAGCTGCAATTGTGATTTCTTTACCAGTTTGTGGGTTGCGACCTTTACGAGCAGCACGTTCACGAACTTCAAAGTTACCAAAACCGATCAATTGAACTTTTTCACCAGCTGCAAGGTAGTCAGCTACTGCTGCGAATACAGCTTCAACTGCTGCTGCTGAGTCTTTCTTAGTCAATTCTGTAGCTTCTGCTACTTTAGCGATCAAATCTTGTTTGTTTGCCATGTTAATGATTCCTCCAATTTAATTTCTAATTAACAACTATAATCATATCCTAAAATCCCTTTTAGGTCAAGTTAAAAACGCTATTTATTCGCATTTTCTTTATTTTTTTAGGAGTGGTAACGTACCAAAATAGCCCAAGCGTTTTCACCCGTGTGAGTTTGAATAATAGAACCTGTTTCCAATACTGAAATTGGCTTTTCAACATACGGCTGCAAATTGTCTTTCATCTCTTTTGCCCAATCAGAACTACCAGAATATGAAATTCCAATCTCTGTTACAGAACGTTCAGAGAGTGATGTTATCAACTCATCCAACCATTTTTTAAAAGTTTTAGCGCCACGACCTTTAACCATAGGTTGCAATTCATGGTCATTCATCTGCATGACAACACGGATATTGAGAAGTGAGCTCAACAATCCAGTTACACGACCAATTCGTCCACCTTTTACTAGATTTTCTAAAGTAGAAACGCCAATATAGAGCTCCGTATGGTTTTTTACTTCTTCTACATGAGATAAAATTTCCTCCATATCTTTGCCTTCTTGTGCTAATTTAGCAGCTTCGACAACTTGGAATTTCAAGGCTTGGTCAGTGAAGGAACTGTCAATAACTGTTACATCAGCAGTAGATAAACTAGCACCTTGGCGCGCTGCTTCTACAGTACCTGAAAGGGCATGGGACATATGAATAGCAAGAATCTGACTGCCATCCTTGCACAAGTCTTCAAAAACTTCAGCGAAAACACCTACAGGTGGTTGACTTGTTTTCGGAAGATTCTTAGCTTCTTGCATCAAGTGAAGAAACTTACCTTCTTCTTTTAAATCAGCATCCGAATAAACAACATTATCAATCATTACAGATAGAGGAACTACCGTGATATCTAATTGCTTTACTAATTCTGGCTCAATAGTAACAGATGAATCGGTAACAATCTTAATTTTTGTCATAGTATCAATCTTTCTATTTTAGGATTCAGATTGGTTTTCTTACTTTTAATTATATCAAAAAAAGATTAAAAATTCTAATGGAGTCAATCAAATTTTCCTTAAAAATTTGATATAATCAACTTATAAGAAAAGAGGTGTCCTATGATTAAAAAAATCTATCCCGTTTTAACCATTTTACTAGGTGCTGGCATTTATGCTTTTGGTCTAACCTATTTTGTAGTTCCCCATCATCTCTTCGAAGGAGGGGCTACAGGCATTACTCTTATTACCTTTTATCTTTTTGAAATTCCTGTTTCCCTCATGAATCTGCTGATTAATATTCCTCTATTCATCCTAGCTTGGAAAATATTTGGAGCAAAATCTCTCTATTCTAGTTTGCTTGGAACCTTGGCTTTATCTGCCTGGTTAGCTTTTTTTGAGCGTATTCCCCTTCATATTGACCTTCAAGGTGATTTACTAATTACTGCCCTTATATCTGGAATTCTATTAGGAATTGGTCTTGGAATTATCTTTAACGCTGGAGGTACAACGGGTGGAACAGATATTCTAGCCCGTATCCTCAACAAATACACTCATTTCTCCATGGGGAAACTGCTTTTTATCTTAGATTTTTGTATTCTCATGCTCATTCTCCTTATTTTTAAGGATTTGAGATTGGTTACTTACACTCTGCTCTTTACTTTCATTGTATCCCGAGTGATTGATTTGATTGGGGAAGGAGGATACGCAGGTAAAGGATTTATGATTATTACCAAACGTCCTGACCAACTTGCTAAGGCTATTAATGATGACCTAGGAAGAGGTGTTACTTTTATCTCGGGGCAAGGCTACTATAGTCAAAAAGATTTGAAAATCATCTACTGTATTGTCGGAAGAAATGAAATTGTAAAAATGAAGGAAATGATTCATCGAATCGATCCTCAAGCTTTTATAACTATTACAGAAGCCCATGAAATCCTAGGAGAAGGCTTTACCTTTGAAAAAGAATAAAAAGAGGTAATGTACTGAACTCAAAAGTTAGACTAAATCATCTATCTTTCAGGTCACAGACAACCTCTTTTTTGTTTACTTATACTCTTATACTCTTCGAAAATCAAATTCAAACCACGTCAGCGTCGCCTTGCCGTACTCAAGTACAGCCTGCGGCTAGTTTCCTAGTTTGCTCTTTGATTTTCATTGAGTATTAAGACCAATTCCGAGCTACTTCTTCATCTGCCTTTAACTGATCCACTAATTGATCAATAGAATCAAATTTTGTCATATCGCGAATGCGATCAAGCCAATAAACCATGACGGTCTCGCCATAAATATCTTGATTAAAATCAAAAATGTTGACTTCAAAACGTGCTTCTTCTCCATCAAAGGTCTCATTTTTCCCGACACTAGCCATAGCACGATACTTCTGCCTTTGAATCTCAACATCAACGACATAAACACCATCTGCTGGCATATAAGTACGGT
>CAUTTK010000068.1:0-8218 GCA_963541475.1 uncultured Streptococcus sp.
GCTCTTCCAGTATTTTTACTTTACTCAGTATTAAACGGCTTTACCCTTAGTTTTGTGGTAGCCTTCTATACTCCAGGTACAGTTTTATCTGCCTTTGTGTCGAGCGCCCTTCTCTTCTTTGTCATGGCAGCAGTTGGTATGTTCACCAAGAAAGACTTGAGTGGGATTGGTCGAGCAATGATGGCAGCTCTTATCGGTTTGCTGATTGCCATGGTAGTTAATATTTTCTTGGCTAGCGGTTTCTTTGATTATATGATCAGCGTAGCCATGGTTTTGGTCTTCTCTGGGCTGATTGCTTGGGACAATCAAAGGATTCGCTATGCTTATGAACAATCGCAAGGTCGTGTAGCGACAGGTTGGGTTGTGTCAATGGCTCTCAGTATCTATCTTGATTTTATCAATCTCTTCCTAAGCATTTTACGTATCTTTGACCGCAATGATTAAAAGGTCTATGAAATCAGTGTTTTGAGTGACACTGATTTTTTTTTAAATTTTCTCTTTTCTTTTTTGGGAAATAGGTGTATAATGCTTTTAATTAAATTTTTGAGGAGTAGCCTATGAAGAAAAGTTTTATCCATCAACAAGAAGAAATTTCTTTTGTCAAAAACACTTTTACCCAGTATTTGAAAGATAAGCTAGAAGTCGTCGAAGTTCAAGGTCCTATCTTGAGCAAGGTCGGTGACGGGATGCAGGATAACCTGTCTGGTGTGGAAAATCCAGTATCCGTCAAGGTTTTGCAGATTCCTGATGAAACCTATGAAGTGGTTCATTCGCTTGCTAAATGGAAACGCCATACCCTAGCTCGTTTTGGTTTCGGTGAGGGTGAAGGTCTTTTCGTCCACATGAAAGCACTTCGTCCAGACGAAGACTCGCTGGATGCAACCCACTCTGTCTTTGTGGATCAGTGGGACTGGGAAAAGGTCATTCCAAATGGTCAACGTAATATTGCCTACCTAAAAGAGACAGTTGAGAAGATTTATAAGGCCATTCGTTTGACAGAACTAGCTGTTGAAGCTCGTTATGACATTGAGTCTATCTTGCCAAAACAAATCACTTTCATCCACACAGAAGAGTTGGTAGAACGCTACCCAGACTTGACACCGAAAGAGCGTGAAAATGCTATCTGTAAAGAATTCGGAGCTGTTTTCTTGATTGGTATTGGTGGCGAGTTGCCAGACGGTAAACCGCACGATGGACGTGCACCAGACTATGATGACTGGACAAGCGAGTCTGAAAATGGCTACAAGGGTCTTAACGGCGATATTCTTGTCTGGAATGAGTCTTTAGGTGGAGCCTTTGAGTTGTCTTCTATGGGAATCCGTGTAGATGAAGAAACTCTTCGCCGTCAGGTGAAAATCACAGGTGATGAAGACCGCTTGGAATTGGAATGGCACAAGTCTTTGTTGAATGGCTTATTCCCATTGACAATCGGTGGAGGAATTGGACAATCTCGTATGGCCATGTTCTTACTTCGCAAGAAACATATCGGAGAAGTGCAAACAAGTGTTTGGCCTCAAGAAGTCCGCGATACTTACGAAAATATTTTGTAGAGAATCGAACCGCAAGGTTCGGTTTTCTTTCTCTTTTCGCCCATAATTTGGTATAATAAACGGTATGAAAATCGTATCAGGAATCTATGGGGGACGCCCCCTCAAGACGCTAGAAGGTAAGACAACAAGACCCACTTCGGATAAGGTTAGGGGCGCCATTTTTAACATGATTGGTCCCTACTTTGAAGGGGGGCGAGTCTTGGATCTTTATGCAGGTAGTGGTGGTTTATCTATTGAGGCAGTATCGCGTGGCATGTACAGTGCTGTTTTGGTAGAGCGAGACCGTAAGGCTCAGGCCATCGTGGCTGAAAATATCCAGATGACCAAGGAAGTTGGAAAATTTCAACTCCTCAAGATGGAAGCGGAACGAGCCTTGGAGCAGGTGTCTGGACCCTTCGACCTCATTTTCTTAGACCCTCCTTACGCCAAGGAACAAATCGTAGCAGATATCGAAAAAATGGCTGAGAGAGCGCTTTTTTCTGAAGATGTCATGGTCGTGTGTGAGACGGATAAAGCAGTGGAGCTTCCAGAAGAAATTGCCTGCCTGGGCATCTGGAAGGAAAAAATTTATGGAATTAGTAAGGTGACAGTTTATGTCAGATAAGATTGGTTTATTCACAGGATCATTTGATCCGATGACAAATGGGCATCTGGATATCATTGAACGGGCGAGCAGACTTTTTGATAAGCTCTATGTCGGTATTTTTTTTAATCCCCACAAACAAGGATTTCTCCCTATCGAAAATCGTAAACGAGGGCTAGAGACGGCTTTGAAACATTTGGAAAATGTTGAAGTTGTGTCTTCTCATGATGAATTGGTGGTTGATGTCGCAAAAAGACTGGGGGCTACTTGTCTAGTGCGGGGCTTGAGGAATGCGGCGGATTTGCAATATGAAGCCAGTTTTGATTACTACAATCATCAGCTGTCTCCTGATATAGAGACCATTTATTTGCATAGTCGACCTGAACATCTCTATATCAGTTCATCAGGCGTCAGAGAACTTTTGAAGTTTGGTCAGGATGTTGCCTGCTATGTTCCTGAGAGTATTTTGGAGGAAATTAAGAAATGAAAAAAAAGATTAGATGGCCCTTATATGTCATTGCGACCTTGATAGCAACTTTCTTGGCATTTGTAGTGCCCTTGCCCTACTATATAGAAGTTCCAGGTGGCTCGGAAGATATTCGTCAAGTCCTCAAAGTCAATGATACAGAAGATAAGGAAGCTGGAGCCTATCACTTCGTTACGGTTGGTGTCCAACATGCTACTTTAGCCCATATGATTTATGCGTGGTTGACGCCTTTTACAGATATTCGTAGTGCTCAGGAGACTACAGGTGGTTCTTCCGATGTTGAATTTATGCGAATCAATCAATTCTACATGCAAACATCGCAAAATATGGCCAAATATCAAGGACTGAAAACAGCTGGTAAGGATATTGAACTAAAATATCTTGGAGTTTATGTTTTGACTGTGACGGATAATTCAAGCTTTAAAGGGATTCTCAACATCTCTGATACTGTCACAGCAGTCAATGATCAGACCTTTGACAGTTCCAAAGATTTGATTGATTACGTCAATTCTCAAAAACTAGGGGACTCCGTCAAGGTAACTTATGAAGAGGATGGGCAGACCAAGTCTGCAGAAGGTAAGATTATCACCTTGGAAAATGGTAAAAATGGAATTGGAATCGGCTTGATTGACCGTACAGAAGTAACCAGTGATGTCCCGATTCGCTTTTCAACAGCTGGTATCGGCGGTCCAAGTGCTGGTCTCATGTTTAGTCTGGCCATCTATACTCAAATAGCTGACCCAGGCCTTCGTAATGGCCGTATCGTTGCTGGTACAGGGACCATTGACCGCGATGGTAATGTGGGGGACATTGGAGGTATTGATAAGAAAGTTGTAGCTTCGGCTAGAGAAGGTGCTGCGATTTTCTTTGCTCCAGATAACCCTGTTAGCGAAGAAGAACAAAAAGCGCACCCAGATGTCAAAAACAACTACCAAACAGCTCTGGAAGCAGCCAAAACAATCAAGACAGATATGAAAATCGTGCCAGTTAAAACCCTACAGGATGCAATTGATTACTTGAAAAACAATCCCTAGCTTTTAAGTGAAATTTCCAAACTAGCGCACAAACAGAGAAGATGGTATAATAGTCAAATGGTTCAATTATTATTCACTCTAAGCAGTCACATGCTCTTTATTTATGTGAGTTTTTACCTTTTAAAGGATCTTGTTAGATGGGAAAAGGTCTTAAAAGTGACAACTGAGAATACAGGAAAAGTTCGTTTACTAGTAGCCTTTTTCAGCATTGTAATGGGCTACATCATGAGTTCTTTCTTTATCAGCCTATATCAGTTGTGGCAAGAAGCGCTTAGAGGATTATTATAAAATCAAGAGTAAAGGAAATAAGTATGGAAAAAATTGTGGTTCAAGGTGGCGATAATCGTCTGGTAGGAAGTGTTACGATCGAAGGAGCAAAGAATGCAGTCTTGCCCTTGTTAGCAGCGACTATTCTAGCAAGTGAGGGAAAGACTGTCTTGCAGAATGTTCCTATCTTGTCAGATGTTTTCACTATGAATCAGGTGGTTCGTGGTTTGAATGCCAAGGTGGATTTTGATGAAGAAGCCCATCTTGTAGAGGTGGATGCGACTGGTGATATCACTGAGGAAGCTCCTTACAAGTATGTTAGCAAGATGCGCGCATCTATCGTTGTCTTGGGGCCAATCCTAGCCCGTGTAGGTCATGCCAAGGTATCTATGCCAGGTGGTTGTACGATTGGTAGCCGTCCTATTGATCTTCATTTGAAAGGTCTAGAAGCTATGGGGGCTAAGATTAGTCAGACAGCTGGTTATATTGAAGCCAAGGCTGATCGCTTGCATGGCGCTCATATCTATATGGACTTCCCAAGTGTTGGTGCTACGCAGAACTTGATGATGGCAGCGACTCTGGCTGATGGGGTGACAGTGATTGAAAATGCTGCGCGTGAGCCTGAGATTGTTGACCTAGCCATTCTTCTCAATGAAATGGGAGCCAAGGTCAAAGGGGCTGGTACAGAGACCATTACCATTACTGGTGTTGATAAACTTCATGGTACGACTCACAATGTGGTTCAAGACCGTATTGAGGCAGGAACCTTTATGGTGGCTGCTGCCATGACTGGTGGTGATGTCTTGATTAAAGATGCTGTTTGGGAGCATAACCGTCCCTTGATTGCTAAATTGCTTGAAATGGGAGTGGAAGTGACAGAGGAGACTGAAGGAATTCGAGTTCGCTCTCAATTAGAAAATCTAAAAGCTGTCCATGTGAAAACCTTGCCCCACCCAGGATTTCCAACAGATATGCAGGCTCAATTTACAGCCTTGATGACTGTCGCAAAAGGCGAATCAACTATGGTGGAGACGGTATTTGAAAATCGTTTTCAACATTTAGAAGAAATGCGCCGCATGGGCTTGCATTCCGAGATTATCCGTGATACAGCACGTATTGTTGGTGGACAGCCTTTGCAGGGAGCAGAAGTTCTTTCAACTGACCTTCGTGCCAGCGCAGCCTTGATTTTGACAGGTTTGGTAGCACAAGGAGAAACCGTAGTTGGTAAATTAGTCCACTTGGATAGAGGCTACTACCGATTCCATGAGAAGTTAGCGCAGCTGGGGGCTAAGATTCAGCGGATTGAGGCAAGTGATGAAGATGAATAAGAAATCAGGCTACGTAGCCAAGCGTTTACTTTTAGTCATTCTGGTACTGATTTTAGGCCTTCTAGCCCTAGGAATTGGTTTAATGGTCGGCTATGGAATCTTGGGCAAGGGTCAAGACCCATGGGCTATCCTGTCTCCAGCAAAATGGCAGGAATTGATTCATAAATTTACAGGAAATTAGGCTGGGAGACCAGCCTTTTTCTAGAGATAAGGAGAAATATGAACAAAAAAACAAGACAGACACTGATCGGACTGCTAGTGTTATTGCTTTTGTCTGCAGGGAGCTATTATATCAAGCAGATGCAGACGACAGCTAATAGTCCCAAAACTAAGGTTAGTCAGAAAAAACAAGCTTCGGAAGCTCCAAGTCAAGAATTAGCAGAAAGTGTCTTAACAGATGCAGTCAAGAGTCAAATAAAAGGGAGTCTTGAGTGGAATGGCTCAGGTGCTTTTATTGTCAATGGTAATAAAACAAACCTAGATGCCAAGGTTTCAAGTAAACCCTACGCTGATAATAAAACAAAGACAGTGGGCAAGGAAACCGTGCCAACTGTAGCAAATGCTCTCTTGTCTAAGGCTACTCGTCAGTACAAGAATCGTGAAGAAACTGGGAATGGTTCGACTTCGTGGACTCCTCCAGGCTGGCATCAGGTTAAGAATCTAAAGGGTACTTATACCCATGCGGTCGATAGAGGTCACTTGTTAGGCTATGCCTTAATCGGTGGCTTGGATGGTTTTGATGCCTCGACAAGCAATCCTAAAAATATTGCTGTTCAAACAGCCTGGGCAAATCAGGCACAGGCCGAGGATTCGACTGGTCAAAACTACTATGAAAGTATGGTACGTAAAGCCTTGGACCAAAACAAGCGTGTCCGTTACCGTGTAACCCTTTATTACGCTACAAACGAGGACTTAGTTCCTTCAGCTTCACAGATTGAAGCCAAGTCCTCAGACGGAGAATTGGAATTTAATGTCCTAGTTCCCAATGTTCAAAAGGGACTTCAACTGGATTACCGAACTGGAGAAGTAACGGTTACTCAGTAAAAGATAAGATAAACTCCTATATCACTTGTGGATGTAGGGGTTCTTTTTTGGACAATTTAGGTCGGATTACAAATAGACATTGAGAAAAAATAATATGTACTGGACTAAATTTTGTGATATAATAGAGGGTAAGATACTATTTTAGGAGAAGAACTATGGAAGACCCAAGTAGTCAGAATTTGTTGCTACAATTTGTTTTATTGTTTATCTTGACGGTATTAAATGCCTTTTTCTCAGCCACAGAAATGGCCATGGTGTCACTAAACCGTGCGCGGGTTGAACAAAAGGCAGAAGAAGGAGATAGACGCTATATCCGTCTGCTGAAGGTACTAGAAAATCCTAATCACTTTTTATCAACCATTCAAGTAGGGATTACCCTGATTACGATCTTATCAGGGGCGAGTTTGGCAGAAACTCTGGGACGAGAAATTGCATCTTGGCTTGGAAATGGCGAAACAGCTTATGCTATTGCAAGTTTCCTATCTTTAGCATTTTTGACTTATATTTCCATTGTTTTTGGGGAATTGTATCCTAAGAGAATCGCTCTTAATCTAAAGGATGCCTTGGCGATTCGTACAGCGCCAGTTATTATTGGGCTGGGGAAACTCGTTAGTCCTTTTGTCTGGCTCTTGTCTGCGTCCACCAATCTTTTGAGTCGTTTGACTCCCATGACCTTTGATGATGCTGACGAAAAAATGACCCGTGATGAAATTGAGTACATGCTGACAAATAGTGAAGAAACACTTGATGCTGACGAAATTGAGATGTTACAGGGGATTTTTTCACTGGACGAATTGATGGCCAGAGAAGTCATGGTTCCTCGAACGGATGCCTTTATGGTCGATATTCAGGATGATAGTCAAACCATTATCCAAAGTATTTTAAAACAAAATTATTCTCGTATCCCTGTCTATGATGGAGACAAGGATAACGTGATTGGGATCATTCACACCAAGAGTCTTCTTAAGGCAGCCTTTGTAGACGGTTTTGATAACATTGTATGGAAGAGAATTTTACAAGATCCACTTTTTGTTCCTGAAACTATTTTTGTGGATGACTTGTTAAAAGAATTGCGCAATACCCAAAGACAAATGGCAATCTTGCTAGATGAATACGGTGGGATGGCTGGTTTGGTGACCCTGGAAGACCTCTTAGAGGAAATTGTTGGGGAAATCGATGACGAAACAGATAAGGCTGAAATCGAAGTTCATCAAATTGGAGAAGACACCTATATCGTTCAAGGTACCATGAATCTCAATGATTTTAATGATTACTTTAATGTTGAACTGGAAAGTGATGACGTTGATACCATCGCTGGTTATTATTTGACAGGAGTGGGGACCATTCCAACGACTGAGAAACTCAGCCATGAATTGGTCAGCCAAAACAAACAGCTTATCTTAACCAATGATAAAGTGAAAAATGGACGTGTTACTAAGGTAAAAGTCCAAATCACAGAAGTCGAAATAGAAGAAGAAACAGAGTAAACTAGAGGCTTTTGTCACAATGTGTGGCAAAGCTTTTTTCAGTTGATTTCAAAAGAGAATTGTACCCTCGAAAAACTCAACCCCAACCTTGCCCCAAAAGTTTTTTAAGGTTATACGTATTTATTCGAGGAAAAAAGAAAAAAGCCCTTTAAACTGGGCTTTCTATTTATTTGAAACCTGATAAATCAAGTTATAGAAGGCGGTAGACGGATTTGAACCGACGATCAAGCTTTTGCAGAGCCGTGCCTTACCACTTGGCTATACCGCCTTAACGTTTATTATTATACCTTGAAAATCATTTTCAGTCAATAGCTTTTTCAGATTTTTTGTGTCAATAAGCCTAAATATTCTGAAAATTCGTTTACTTTTCTTGAAATCTATGATATAATCCCATCTTTGACAGTTTTTTGAAAACAAAGAGCCCCTAAATGCTGCTAT
>CAUTTK010000069.1:0-8107 GCA_963541475.1 uncultured Streptococcus sp.
GTCACTGATCCCCTCACGGATCATCTCTTCATCTTCTACAATTAAAATTTTCATACTTTAACTGCTCTCTATTTTTTATTTTTCTTAGGATAAATACCTACTCTATTTTTATTATAGCCTCTTACTGACCTTTTGTCTCTAAGAAACCCACCACTAGATAAAACAAAGAGAGCCTATCGCTCTCTCTGCTCACATTTGGCTCTCTATGGACTGAAAATTATTTAGTTGATTTTGAAAATGTTACAACGTAATTATAATCTTTCCCATTAGCTTGATATACATAGTCCTCTTTGAAAGTATAGCCACGTTTGCTCAACTCTTCTTTCTTAGCTTCAACTTGGTTCTTAACTGCTACTTTCACCTCTTCATTTGATAAACCTTCCGCAATTTCAAGAGAAGTTCCATTGATATCTCCTAGGAAACCTGCAATATCTTTCATTTGATCAAAGTTATAAAAAACATTTACTTTAACCTTTTGAGGAGTTGGTTGTTCTAGACTTCTACGATTTCTGCTAGCACGTGGTTGAACTGCTGGAGCCATTCTGAAACCTGAAGTTCCTGTAGCCTCCTTAGTGAATGTAACGACGTAGTTATAATTTTTCACAGTAGTATCTTGTTCAAAAATAATGTCATTTTTCACATAATACCCTCTAGCAGCTAAGTCTTTTATCTTGGCTTGAATTTTTTCTTTTACTAGCTCTTTTGCCTGTGCTTCACTCGTTCCAGCAGGAATCGTAACAGTATTATTTTCTCCCGGGTCAGATAGGAAACCATGAATATCTGGCATTCCAGCGAAGTTATAGCTAATATTTACAGTTCCATCTGGTTCTGATGTTGAACGTGCCACTCTTCTTGCTCTCGCTTGAACTGATGGGGCATTTCTAAAACTTGAAGCCCCTTCTGAAGTTGAAGAAGGTTGTGTTGGAGATGCTGTTGCTGATCTGGAAGTCCCACTTGCACCATGACCAATCGCTGTGCTTCCATTGTCAATAGTAGTTCCACCAGGACCATTATTGGTCAAGCCTTCTCTACCATAATTCGGACTTAAAACTTCTTCACCTGGAACATCCAATGCATTGATTTCATTTTGATATTTTTCTGTAACAGTAGCTACTTCTTCATCGTCTTTTGCTTTGTTAATTTCTTCTATCGCTTTATCTTGTAACGCCTTTAATGCTTCTTTTAATCTTGCCTTTTCATCTGCATCAGTAACTTTTTCAATCGCATCTGCTTTTATTTTAACAACTTCACCGATATTATCATCTATGCTCTCCTTTTTAGCTGACTTCAAGGCTTCTTCCTTCTTAAGTTCTTCTTCTGATTTTGACTCTGAAGTTGATGCTTCTGGAGTCGGAGTTGATGTTGCTGCATTCCCTGAATCATTTGTAACTTCCGCAGATGGAGTATTGGAAGATTCTGACGATGTTTCAGATTTACCTGTTTCTCCAGCTGGCTGTTCAGTGGAATTGGGCTCGCCTGAGGCAACCGGTGACGATGTTGAATCACTTGGTTTTGGAGCTGTTGAGTCACCTGTAGGAGTTGTAGATGGTGCTCCAGACTCTTCTGAATGATTACCTGTTGATGGAGATTCAACTGAAGAAGCTGATTCATCGTCTTTCGGTGCTGAGACCGTTGGTTCTTCTGCTTTTGGTGCTGAGGTCGCCGGTGATTCAGAACTTGAATTTGAAGCTACAGGTTGATCTGCAGCCCCTGTGTTTGAAGGGGCGTTATTTGTTACTGAACTTGATTCTGCTGCATTCCCTGAATCATTTGTAGCTTCCGCAGATGGAGTATTGGAAGCTTCTGCAGTTGTTTCAGATTTACCTGTTTCTCCAGCTGGATGTGTAGTAGAATTGGACTCACCTGAGGCAACCGGTGTTTCTTCACCTGGGATTACCGGTGCTGGAGATACTGACTCACCCACCTTTGGTGCAGGCACCGCCGGTTCCTCTGCTTTTGGTGCTGGAGTCACTGGTTCCTCTGCTTTTGGCGCTGGAGTCACTGGTTCTTCTTCTTTTGGCGTTGTAGCCACTGGCTCCTCTACTTTTGGCGGTGTTGCAGGTTCGTCCGCCTTCGGAGTTGGCGCTACTGGCTCTTCCACTTTTGGTGCCGGTGTCGCTGGCTCCTCCACTTTTGGTGCTGGAGTCGCTGGTTCTTCCGCTTTCGGCGTTGTTCCTGCTGCTGGCTCTTCTGTTTTTGGCGCTGGTTCCACTGGCTCATCCGCTCTCGGTGCTGACGCTACTGGATTCTCCACTTTCGGTGCTGACGCTACTGTATCTTCTACTTTCGGTGCTGAGGCCGTTGGTTCCTCTGCTTTGGGCGCTGATACTGATGGCGCTAGAACTTCCGAACTTGGATTTGAAACTACAGGTTGATGGGTAATCCCTGTATTTGAAGATACCTTGTCTGTTACTGGATTGGATTCAGTAGATGGAGCATTTAAAGTTTCTGATCTTGTTTCTACTCTTGGCGCAACTGTGACTGGGGTTTCTGATTTCGCTGCTGACACCGCTGGGGTTTCCACAACTACTGGTGTCGTTTGTTTAACAGTAGTCGTTTGCTCTCCAGTTACAGTATCAGTCTTGGTTTCAACTTCATAACTTTGACAGCTACCAGAATTAGCAATAGACACTTGCTGTCTTTTGACTTCTGTATTTCCATCTTTTAGAAAAGCCTCTTCGCTAAAATACAATTTATTATTGGCAAAAATCAAATCTCTATTTGCAATACGATTTATCTCAACCAAACTATCAACAGATAGCCCCGTTGCCCCACTAATAGCACTCAGTGTATCTCCCCACTTAATTGTGTAGTGTGATAAATTGTTTATATTTTGAATATCAGCTTTTACTTCTGCAACTGTTCTTGCTACCCAAACACCATCTTGTTCATTAGCGGAAACAGTTGGAGCTAAAAAGCCTAGCCCCAATAAAATCACACCTGTTGCAACAATTGCACCAGTTCTTAATTTTCTAAAGCCACGTAGGGATAAGGTCCCTCTAACAGTTGTTTGTCTCATTGTTTTCCTCACTATTTTATATTTTTTAAAAAGGCAAACTCGGCCACAGCAGACCCGTCTACCTTTGCAGTCTGGATAGATATCTACAGGTTTTCTATTTATTTAAAAGCAAATTATAAATAAATTTTTATGCATGTTTGAATATAGAAATTGCAAATTATCCTTCCACTGAATTCCACGATTTTAGTATATCACATCCACAAGCAAAAGTACAAAGAAAGCAACTGAAAGCAATGATTTTTACCACTGCTTTCAGATCTATTTTGAATTGTTAAATAGCCATTCTCTATCCACCATTCTTGAATAGAAAAACAAGATGCAGTCTCTATTTTAGACTAATTTTTCCAGACTTATTCGCTATCCAGCAAGAGCTCTTTTGGTTGTTTTCTAAGGAGATTGCTTGAAGCAAGCGCCATAACGAGAACCACTAGAACCAAGGCAAGGACAAAGACGATGATAAAGTCTGATGTCTGAATGGAAATGTCTAGGCTCGACAAAGTCTTGCTAAAGCCATCTACTTCTGCACCACCACCAAGGTTAGAGGCTTGAGCCGCCTTGCCAGCTTGCTTGGCAACACCTGAAGTCACATTGGCAAGAACAGTGTTTCCGATTGCACGAGCTGTGTAGTTGGCTAGGAAGTAAGCAGAAACTAGAGCAGGGATGGCAATCAAGATAGATTCAGTGATGAATTGCCCCAAGATACTTGCCTGCTTGAGACCGATAGAGAGGAGAATTCCCACTTCCTTGCGACGGGCGTTAATCCAAAGACTAAGCAAGAGAGCAAGGAGAAGAACTGAGAAGCTCAAGCTACCCCAGAAGAGGAGGTTGGCCATCTTGTACATACCAGAGATGGATTGCTCAAGAGCTGGGTAGTTAGAGGAGCTCTTAACTAAAGTGTAGCTCTTCCAGTTGATACCGGTTATACCATTCAACTCTTTCATAACATCATCCAAGTTCTTGTCTGCTGTTACAAAGAAGGTTGCGTCCCCATAAATAGCTGTGTCTTCTGTGTATCCATAAAGTTTTGCAGCCGTATGGATGTCTGTGATAGCTGTATTTTCGTAGAGTTCTTGTGAGTAGGTTACTGCAGATTTGTTATGACCATCAAAGAGTCCCTTGATTGTCACTTCGACTGTTTCCTTAGCACCTGTTTCATTGTCTGCATCGTAGACATTAGAGTCCAGTTTGACCTTATCTCCAACTTTCCAGCCGTGTTTGGCTGCCAAGTCCTTATGCAGGAGGATCTTGTCCTTGTCGTCGTTGGTTAGGTGCTCACCTTCGACTAGTTTATAAGAGCTAGAGACAAACTTATCTTCTTTAGAGGAGTCATTAACACCTGTAATCATCAAGCTACTTCCAAAATGTTTAGCACGGTCAGGTGTCAGATTTTTCTTGGTTTCTGGCGTTTCAATAAGTTCATATCCAGTCAAATCTCCGATAGCGTTGATACGTTTAACATAAGACTCGATGGCCTTGTTTTCGGTAATTTTTTTGATATCCTCCCACTTGATATTTCCTGCACCACGAGGCGTTCCTTGATTGACACGCCGATTGATTTGCATAGAAAAGCTATTGGTGATATTTTTAAAGGTCTCCTGAGAAGCCTTGGCAGTAGCTCCCTTGATCGACAAACCGACCAAACTTAAGCTCGCCATGAGGAGAATAATCAGGAAGATGACAATCGATTTGAAAAACTTCCTTGTAACATAGGCAAATGCGTTGTGTAACATAGGTTCCCTTTCTAGGTTTTGTTTTATTTCAATGTCTTATAACTTATATAAATTATTTTTTTACTATTTCCCTTAGATTGTGCGGACGGGAGCAACTTCCTGTAGGAATTTCATCCCTAATTTTTGAGCCATATGTCTCAAAAATTCCGGCCTAGATAATAACTTTGTTATTATCTAGGCTATCACTACTGCGGGAAATAGTTGTTAAAGACTCACTTCGTTTATTATTACTTTACACGTATCTGGTTACCAACTAATACTATTTTAAAGTTTAATAACTAGATTCTATATTTCAGTCAGTTTCTTATCCTTCAATTCAAGTGTAATATCTGACGCTTGTGCCACTTCTTTGCTGTGAGTTACGACGATGACACATTTACCTGTTTTCTGGGCAAGTGATTTGAGCAGTTCGACAATATCTCCAGCAGTTTTAGGATCCAGATTTCCTGTTGGCTCATCAGCTAGAATAACTGGAGCTTCTGAGACCAAACTACGAGCAATGGCAACACGTTGCTGTTGACCACCTGATAACTGGAGAACATTCCGCTTGATCTGACTTTCATCCAAACCAAGCTCAAGTAGTGTATCCTTGCTTGCCTTTTTGTTGACCAAGCGGATATTTTCCAGTGGAGAAAGATAATCTATCAAGTTATAATTTTGAAAGACCAGGGAAATATGGTGCATGCGATGGTAAGAATAACCCTTCTTACGAATGTCCTCTCCTTGGAAAAGAATAGAACCTTCAACAGGACTATCTAGACCAGCAAGGAGGGACAAGAGTGTGGATTTTCCTGCTCCTGACTCACCAATGATACTGTAAAATTTCCCAGGTTCAAAATTATAATTGATCCGATATAGGACTGCCTCAGCAGTGTTCTTATAACGGTAGGTAAGGTCTTGTAATTGTAATAAAGTCATGATTTCTCCTTCTTAACTAATAGATGATAAAATTTCTTTCGGCGATTTTCTAAATAAGAATAGGAAACAAAGGGCTACAGATAAGCAACTAAGCAGAACTAGAAAAACATAGGATTCTGCAAAAGATAGGATGCTGGTTGATAGACTGCTTGCTTTGGCTAGTGTATCTTGTAAGCTTGCCTGATCCCCACTTGCTAGTAGAGTTTGGAGTAGGTAAGATGTGATTGCGTTTCCTGCAGCAAATGCTGGAAGCAAAGCTCCGAGAGATACCAAGACTACCTCTAAACAGAATTGTAGGAAGATCGAGCTCTTACCTTTTCCAAGTGCCAGTAAAATTCCCACTTCATAGACCCTTTCTCTCAACCAGAGAGACAAAACAAGAATTAAGGCCCCTGCTCCTGCTATCAACATCCCATAAAGGAAGATGGTCAGAAAGGTTTGGAAAGTAGCAACTGAGTCTTTGATTTGTTCAAAAGCCTTGTTTTCCTTTTCGACTTGATAGCCTTGATTTTCCAAGGCCAAGTTTTCCACCTGCTTCATGAGTCCGTCCATTTCCTTAGGACTTTCTACATAGAAGCGAGCTGCAGTGACTTGAGGTTCAGTATTGCCCAAAAGGTTTTGGCTACTTTCATAGTCTGTAAAGACCTGGTTTTCACTGAAGTCGGAAGAAAAGCCTGTAAATTTCTCTTGTTTTTTACCAGAGAAGATTCCGACGATTTCAAACTCGACAGTTTGTCCTTTACCAGCTTCTGACTGTCCAGCATCCAAGCTAATCTTGTCATGAAGGGAAAGACCATTCTTCTTAGCCAACTCTTCGTGGATTAGAATTTTCTTGGAATCCCCTTTTTGAAGGTGTCGCCCTTCTTTTAGGTTGAAAGCCGAACTGGTAAAGGTGACATCCTTGGATGAATCCTCAAGAGCCGTTAAGCTAACCAAATTCTTGTCCGCAGCTGACAAGTCATCACGTTCGACGCTCTGCTCACCACTCACTGCTTCCTTGTCTTTTAGTTTTGCGACCGTCTCGAGTTCAGGGGAGACATGTTCTAGTCCCTTAATCTTGCTCACTGATAATAAATCTGACAACTTGAAGGTCTGACCATTTTCTATCTTCTTAATAGAAAAAGATGTATTGAGTGATTTATAAAGATTGGTTTCTACTGTCTTGTTGGACTTCATCAGAGTCAAACAGGCTGAAATTCCGCCTAATAGGACAAATAAAATCAGAAATAAAATAAAACTTCTCAGCCGTTTTCTACTGACATAAGCCCAAGCTCTTTGGATTGGATTCATTTGTCACCTCCATATTTGTAAGACTATTATAAAATCCAAATATGAAATGTTTATGAAATACGAAAAAAGAACTAGAATTCTCACAAATGAGTGATTTTTCTAGTTCTTTTTGATTTACAAAGACTTTATGCAGGGAAAGCTACTAAGGATCAGATGAGATCATCTATTTAAGCTTCCTCTTCATCGTCTTTTTTCTTTTTGGCAAATAGCAAACCAAATGCACCAAGAAGAGAGAGGGCTCCTAATGCACCTGTAGCACGATCTTCTTGTGTACCAGTATTTGGCAATACTGCTTGCGGTTGAGAAACTGATGGATTCGTTTCTGACACTTCATTCGGCAATTGAGCAGGCACTTCAACTGTTTGACTTGGTTGTTCAGCCGATTGAGTAGCTGGCACCTCAGCAGGGGTAGAAGTATCCGGTCTACGATTTGTATCGTCAGATGGTGTAGCTGGTCTTTGTTGACCGTCTCCTGTTGGTCTAACTGGACTCACTTTTCTGAAGATATGTGTTACAACATCACCTTTAGTTTCTGTTCTTACAAATACATACCCTTCAATTTCACCATGTTCAAATGCTTCATTCGCTTCACCTGATACTGATGGAGCTTTGGCATCCGCTGGTTTCAATTCATTGCCATTTTCATCAACCCATTTAGTGATTGTAAATTGAACTTTTTGAGATACAACATAAGTTGGTGGTGTAATTAAGTTTCCATTTTCATCTACGCCAGTTGTTCCAATTGGTTCTGTGTATTCTGGAATATCAACTACTGGTGGTTCAAGTAGATTTCCGTTTTCGTCTACTCCACTTGTTCCAATTGGTTCTGTGTATTCTGGAATTGATTGTTGTTTTTCTGGTTGACCATTTCTAGATGAACGTTGTACCACTACTGGAATGTTCACAGTAACTTTTTCTTCTCCACGTTTTACTTCTACTGGAATTGTGACGGTTTGTTCTGTTTCGTCTCCTGTCCATGTTAAGTCTGTTGGGGTTCCTGTTACTTTTCCTTCGTTATCAATTGTTAAACCTTTTGTTGGTGTTGGTGTTACCGTTGTATCTGGTTTATTTGGATTGATCACTTTTTCAGTACTTGTATATGGTTGACCTTCGATGGCTTTATTCGTTGGGTTTTTCTCACCTGCTGTTA
>CAUTTK010000070.1:0-7602 GCA_963541475.1 uncultured Streptococcus sp.
CTGAGTAGAGACCTTCTGTCGGAACAAACAAAACTCCAAAATTGGTCGTCCGAGGCGGTGCTATGTACTTGCTCTTGATATCCTTGGCGAAGCGCTTGACGCTTGCTAGGAGTGACTTACGACAGCGTTCAATTTCGTCCTTGTCACCTGCTTCATAGGCTTCTTCTAGACGGTAATAATCTGCCAGTGGAAACTTTGAGTCAATTGGTAGGTAGACGTATTCCTGGTCCCCTTGGCCAGGTAACTTGATGGCATACTCCACTCGTTCACTGGAGTTTTCAACCGTTGCGTATTCTCTTTCGTACTGAGCAGGGGTCATGATGTCTTCAATGATTTGTCCCAATTGCAATTCACCCAGAATTCCTCGCGTCTTGGTTCCTGAGAGAACCTTGTTGAGAGCTCCGACATCACGGGCAACTGTCTGCATTTCTCCAAGGCCACGATTGACAGACTCCAGTTGTTTGGAAACTGTCTCAAAGGAAGCCTGTAAGCGTGTCTGCAAGGTCTTTTCTAGTTTTTCCTCGACTGTCTGGCGCATTTGTTCCAAACGTTGCTCATTTGATTCCTGCAAGGCTTGGAGGCGTTGGTCGGTCTTGTCCCTGGTTTGCAAGAGATTATCTGTCATTTCTTGACGGACTTGAGTCAGACCTTGGTGCAATTCGATTCGCACTTCTTGCAAACGGTCACTGACAGCTACTTCCAAATCTTTTTGATCTAACTGACTAGCTTGTCTGGCTTGTTCAAAACGGTAATCCAACTGGTCTGACAAGTGATCTGCCTGATCCTCCAAGCTCTTGGCTAGATGTTTTTCCTGCTTATCCTGCCTTTGCCAAATCAGAAAGAGGCCAGCTAGGTTGGCAATCAATAATAGAACAAGTAAACTTTCCATCCTACCTCCTGTCCTTGCTATGCAAGACAACCACATAGCCATCTGGGCAAGTCACCGACACTTCCCTATCTATATATTCGTTAGAAGCGTACACTTTTTTAAAGAAAAAATTTTCCTCTGTCAACTCATACTTAGCTCCGAGAATGGTCAGCTGGCTATCCCGAA
Organism: uncultured Streptococcus sp.; assembly: GCA_963541475.1. Classification (GTDB taxonomy): domain Bacteria; phylum Bacillota; class Bacilli; order Lactobacillales; family Streptococcaceae; genus Streptococcus. The sequence goes on from CAUTTK010000070.1 coordinate 1,055, forward strand.
CTGGCATAAAAGCTAGATAGTCGTAGTCTGAACGGGGATGTAGCTGACTGGTCCCTTCTGGACAATAGGTAATCAAGTTTTGCCCATCTTCAATCTCTATCTGGCGCATATAGGGCACCAACTTGGGATTACTAGGCAGAAAGACATTGGCCAACATATGGTCAATACGACCACCCAAAGCACCGAAAATAGTAACTTGAGCCTGAGGATTGTTCTCAAAGATAGTCAAGAGAGCCAATTCCAGATCTGTATCATCCTTTTCTGGTCGGGCTTGAACAAAATGCTGGGCACGTTTTTGAATCACCTTTCTCTCTTCTTGCGTCACAGAATCAAAATCTCCGACTGCTAGAGCAAGAGGCAAACCTTCTTCCAAGACCCAGAGCGAGCCTCGATCCACACCGACAAAAGCATCAAAATCTGTCCGATAATGGCCGCGGTCTCCGCCTGCAAAAACTGCAACCTTAGTCCAGTTGTTTTCTGAGAGTTTGTACTCGCTCATTGACATCTCCCTTAAAGACATAGGAACCTGCTACAAAAACGGTCGCACCAGCTGCTTTAGCCTGAGCAATAGTTTGGTTATCAATCCCACCATCCACTTCGATTTCAAAATTCAAACCTTTTTCATCACGAAGGGAAACCAACTCACGAACCTTATCCATGGTTTCAGGTAGAAAAGCTTGCCCACCGAAGCCAGGGTTAACTGTCATGACTAAGACTTGGTCAACTAGGTGAAGCACGTGCTTAATCGCCTCAACAGGCGTACCAGGATTGATAACGACTGAAGGCTTGACACCGAGTGAACGAATTTTTTGGAGGGCACCATGAATATGGGGCGTTGCTTCCACATGGATGCTGATGATATCCGCACCTGCACGCGCAAAGTCTTCTAAATGATGCTCTGGGTTAGCTACCATCAAGTGGCAGTCAAAGACCATCTTACTATGAGGGCGAAGAGCTTCGACCACACCTGCACCAAAACTGATTTGTGGTACAAAGTGACCATCCATGATATCGATATGGGCATATTCTGCCCCAGTTGCTTCTAGACGTTTGATTTCACGTTCAAAGTTGGCATAATCTGCTGCCAGAATTGACGGAGCAATCTTGTATTGAGACATAGGTTTCTCCTTATTTTGGAATTTTTTTGCTGACTTTTTTATAGGTTTCTCTGCGATTTTCAATCTCACTGAGGAATTGCAGGTAGTTGTAAAAACGGAAGGACGCAATGATACCCTCTTCAACAGCCGGCTTAACTGCGCAAGACGGCTCATGGGTGTGGGTACAAGTACGGAACTTACAATCTCGGCTAACAGTAGCAATCTCTGGGAAAGCCTGATTGAGGTCTTCCGCCGTTGATACTTCATAATCCAGTGATGAGAAGCCTGGTGTGTCTGCGATTTTACCCCCATTGAGGTTGTAAAAACTAACAGCTCGAGTGGTATGGCGCCCGCGACCCAGACTGTCTGAAATTTCTCCTGTTTCAAGATTGAGGTCTGGTGCGATTTTATTGAGAAGAGTTGATTTCCCAACACCTGTCTGCCCCATAAAGACTGTAACCTTGCCTGTTAACAAGGGCAAAAGTTCTTCTTTACTGGTCACAAAGTCGTAGCCGATGTCACCATAAGTCTGTTCATAAAAATCCAGTTCTCCTCTATCTTCCAACAAGTCCATTTTGGAAATATAAACGATGGGATGGATGCCCTTGTGCTCCAAAAGAACCAAGAAACGATCCAGCAAATTGCTGTTAAAATCAGGTTCCTTGACGGACATGATTACTACAGCTTGGTCAATATTGACAATAGGCGGACGGACCAGGCTGTTTTTCCGTTCGTGAATCTTGAGAATATAGCCTTCTGAATTTTCCTCCGCAGAGAAATCTACCCAGTCCCCAACGTAGGGAGTATGGCCTTTTTTACGGAAATTCCCACGCGCTCGTGTTTGATAAACCTTGCCCTCACTCTCTACATAGTAGAACCCAGCCAAGGCTTTAATGATTTGTCCCTGCATATTAGAGTCCTTGCCCTTTAAGTGCATCTGCTAGGCTGGCAAATTCTGCCAAGCTGAGAGCTTCCCCACGCACACTTGGTGACAAGCCTGCTTGGTCCAAAGCCTTGGTCAGCTTGTCCTTGACCTCCTCAGTCTTGCCAAAGTAACCTGTCAAATTATTCCACAAGGTTTTACGGCGATGGGTGAAACTTGCCTTGGAAACCTTAAAGAAGAAGCTCTCGTCTTCCACTGCTACAGCTGGCTCTGGACGGCGCACCATTTTCAAGATGGCTGAGTCCACGTTTGGTGCTGGCACAAATACCGTACGAGGCACGATGAAGGCAACCTTGGCAGTCATGTAGTACTGCACCGCAATCGACAAGCTACCATAAGCCTTGGTATTCGGTTGAGCGGAAATGCGGTTCGCCACTTCCTTTTGCATCATGACCACAAACTCACTAAAAGGAATCCCACTTTCAATCAAGTGCATGAGAATGGGCGTCGTGATGTAGTAAGGCAAATTAGCCACTACCTTGATTGGCAGGTCAGGATTTTTAAAATTCTGGATATGTTGCGCCAAATCGACCTTGAGAATGTCCTCGTTGACTACGGTCACATTGTCAAAATCACGCAAGGTATCTGCCAAAATAGGCACCAAACGGTGGTCGATCTCAAAGGCCATAACTTCTGCTGCACACTCAGCCAAAAATTCCGTCAAGGCACCAATTCCTGGCCCGATTTCGATGACATTGACCTGGTCATCAATCTCAGCCGTATCCACGATTTTTTGAAGGATATTGGTATCCGTCAAGAAATTTTGCCCGAAGGACTTTTTAAAGGTAAAACCGTGACGCTCCAGCACTGCCTTGGTCACGCTATAATCTGCAATTCTCATCTATTCTCTTTTCTATTATCTGTTACTACTATTGTAACACATTCCCCTTGTATTTTGGGGCTGCTTAACCATTCTCATAAGATTTCATAGCTTCTTCCACTTCTGCCAAAGTAACCCCAAACAACTCTAAGCGCTTGAGTAGTTGCTTGCCGTTAGAATAGCCGATTCGGAGAACCTCTCCCAGATATTCTCTGCGCTTACGGCTGTCTGCCCCTGCTAAAAAACCAAGGCGAATCAAGTCGCTACGACTGATATCAAACTGGCTCTCATGTTCAAATTGTTCTGTCACCTGAGCTAGAGCCGTTTTCAGGTCTTCATAGCTGGCATGTTCTATTCCCAAAGAACGCCCCTTGGTTTTGGACTTAGGAACAGCTTCATCTCGTTTGAGAAAGGCATGCTGAACTGTTGGAATGGCCGTCATAATCATGCGGCGAATCCGCTCGCCATTAAAATCTGGGTCTGTAAAGACAATGACTCCATGACGTTGGTGCAGGCACTGAATCCGATCTATATCCTGGTCATTGATTGCAGAACCTCGTGTCTCATAAGTCTCAACGTTAAAGAAACGCTTGAGATTGGCCGTATCATCGCGACCTTCAACCACGATGACTTGAGAAATTTTTTCTTTCATTACTTGCTGTCCAATCCAAAAATACGTTCTGCATTTGCAGTCGTTGCTGCCGCTAGCTCTTCTGTCGTCATGCCACGCAAATCCGCGATAAAGTCCACAACATAACGAGTGTAGGCTGTTTTATTTTCACGACCACGCTTGGGTACAGGTGCTAAGTAAGGCGCATCTGTTTCCACCAAAATCTTGTCCAAAGGTAACTCTTTAGCGGCTTCTTGGATGTCGGTTGCCTTCTTGAAAGTCACTACACCTGAGAAGGAAATGGTCATACCAAGCTCAACAAACTTCTCTGCCCATTCAAGAGTTCCTGAGAAGGAATGCATGATACCACCACGAGGACCAACACCCTCGCTCTTGATAATCTTATAGGTATCTTCCAGCGCATCACGGGTGTGGACAACAAAAGGCAAATCTAATTCCTTGGATAATTGGATTTGGCGACGAAAAACTTTTTCCTGGACTTCTTTAGATGCTGTCATCCAGTGGTAATCTAAACCAATCTCACCTAATGCCACAATCTTAGGATGTTTTAACTTATCTAGCAAGTAAGACTCGACTTCCTCTGTATAAGTTCCAGCTTCTGTAGGATGCCAACCAATAGTTGCGTAGAGTTGATCGTACTCATCCACCAACTCCAAGGCACGCTCAATCGTCGGTTCATCAAAACCAACAATATTCATCTGCGTCACACCCATCTCAGCAGCCAAGGCAATTTCTTCTGCCTCACGACCTGCAAATTCTTCTACATTCAAGTGTGTATGTGTATCAAAAATCATCTCTTCTAACCTCGTTTTCTATCTTCTATTATAGCAAAAAAACTGACCTCTCTCCTCATCTGAAAAAAATATTCTAAAACCCATCATCATCTCTTGACGCTCTTTTTCCAAAGCAGTATAATAACACTTATTGAATTTTTCAACAAAGGAAACAACTATGTTTACAAAATTAAAACAGACCTTTATCGGTCGTCCTCTTAAATCCTTAACCGAAGGCGAAGGGGGACTGCTGGGAAAAATGCAGGCACTGGCCATGTTGTCAAGCGACGCTCTGTCCTCCATTGCCTATGGACCTGAGCAAGTAGTCCTGGTCTTGGCTAGCCTCTCTCCTCTAGCTATATGGTGGAGCCTTCCTATTGGCCTCTTTGTCCTCCTACTCTTAGCTAGTCTGACCGTTTCCTACCGTCAAATCATCCATGCCTACCCTCAAGGGGGAGGGGCCTATATGGTAACCCGAGAAAATCTATCGCCCCAACTTGGCTTGATCGCTGGAGGTAGCCTTCTGGTTGACTATATGTTGACCGTAGCGGTATCCGTTGCATCTGGAGCTGACGCTATCACAGCAGCTCTCCCTGCTCTTCACCCTTACAACCTCCACATCTCCATTTTTCTGGTTTGCTTGCTCATGCTCTTGAACTTACGGGGCTTAAAAGAATCTGCCAGTTCACTGATGATTCCTGTCTATCTCTTTATCATCAGTACTGTCTTTCTCTTGCTCTATGGAATCTTTCAACTAGTTACAGGTTCTCTCAGCTATCAGGCAACTTCACCTATTGGGCATGCTGTACCGAGCCTGTCTATCGTTCTCATTCTAAGAGCTTTTACCAGCGGATCTGCCTCTTTGACAGGGGTTGAAGCTATTTCAAATGCCGTTCCCTTTTTCAAGGCTCCAAAAGAAAAGAATGCCGCTCAAACCTTGACCATTATGTCACTGATTTTAGGTTTTCTTTTTGCTGGTATCACCTTCCTAAACTACTGGATGGGGATTATGCCTCAACACGGAGAAACTATTCTTTCACAGATGGCTCAAGGCATCCTTGGTCATTCCTTCTTAGGACACCTTGGATATTATATCTTCCAATTCTCCACAGCCTTAATTTTGGCCGTAGCTGCAAATACTGGCTTTTCGGCCTTCCCTATGCTGGCTTACAATATGGCTAAAAACAAATACATGCCCCATCTCTTTATGGAAAAAGGAGACCGCCTAGGTTACTCTAATGGAATTTTAACTCTGGCATTTGGAGCTATGATTCTTCTTCTCATTTTTAATGGCAATACCGAACGCTTGATTCCTCTTTATACTATCGGGGTCTTCGTTCCCTTCGCCCTATCTCAGACTGGGATGATTCGTCATTGGAAAAAGGAAAAAGGAGCAAATTTCTTAAAACCTGCTCTTGCTAATATCATTGGAGCAATCATTTGCTACGCGATTGTACTAATCCTGCTCTTTTTCCGTCTCAGTGATATCTGGCCTTTCTTCCCGATTATTCTCGTACTCACCCTACTCTTCTTGGCAATTCACAGTCATTACCAAAAAGTAGCCCAACAACTGCGACTCTATGAAGGAATCGAAAAACGTACTTACGACGGCAACCTGGTTCTGGTCCTAGTAGGAAATGTCACCCGAGTCAGCGTCGGAGCCATTAACTACGCTCAAAGTATCGGTGACGAAGTCCTAGCCATGCATATTTCTACCAAGGAAACAGCAGAAAAAGACCAAGAAATTCTCCAAGAATTTGCCGATTACTTCCCAACCATTACTCTGAAAAATATCAAGACCAGCTATCGCGACATCATCACCCCTACTGTCAAGTATGTCAAACGGATTTCCGAGGAAGCTCAGAAAAAGAACTATACAGTCACTGTCCTAGTCCCCCAGTTTATCCCTAATAAACCTTGGCAGAATATCCTGCACAATCAGATGAGTCTCAAACTCAAATACGCCCTTCGTTGGCACCAAGACGTTGTTGTCGCTAGCTATTCTTATCACTTAAAAGAATAAAGAAAAGGCCTTACCAGAACCAAGAAGCTCTGGTAGGGCCTTTTTCTGAATCCAGTCACTATGCTTATACTCCTCGAAAATCTCTTCAAACCACGTTAGCTTCACCTACAACCTCAAAGCAGTGCTTTGAGCAACCTGCAGCTAGCTTTCTAGTTTGCTCTTTGATTTTCATTGAGTATTAACTGAAAAGAATAACTAGGAATATCATTGAATGTGGTTAGCTAAATCTTCCTGAGCTTTTTTATTTGACTCAGCTTTTTC
>CAUTTK010000071.1:0-7554 GCA_963541475.1 uncultured Streptococcus sp.
CTTCATCCAAGATGGAAGTCAACTTTGAGACCTTGGACTTTATCGTTTCCCAACTAGATCCAGACAAGGTCACCTTTAAAATTCCTGTCTTTGACGATGCCGATTTGACCTTTGCTAAAGGCATTCAAGAACGCTACCAACCAGATGTTCTCTTCTTATCAGCAGGAAATCCTGAGCCCAAGGCTAGAGGCAATATTGTCCAAGACCAACTGGACCGTCTCAAAGAACTCTGGGAACGCGTTGCTGCTGACGATAGCTGGGGCAATGTCCGCGTCCTTCCTCAACTGCATACCCTCCTCTACGACAACCAACGTGGTGTTTAAGATTAGAAAGAAAAAATCATGTCACAACAAGAAGAAATGAAAAACCTAAGCCTACTAGGCAACAAAGAAACCAACTACATTTTCGAGTATCAACCAGAAGTCCTCGAATCCTTTGACAACCGTCATGTGGAAAATGACTATTTCATCAAATTCAACTGTCCTGAATTTACCTCACTTTGCCCAATCACTGCTCAGCCAGACTTTGCGACGATTTATATTTCCTACATTCCTGACAAGCTCTGTGTCGAGTCAAAATCCCTCAAACTCTACCTCTTTAGCTATCGAAATCATGGAGATTTCCACGAAAACTGTATCAACACCATCGGGAAAGACTTAGTCAACTTGCTAGACCCTCGCTATTTAGAAGTCTGGGGAAAATTCACTCCGCGTGGCGGCATTTCAATCGACCCCTACTACAACTACGGTAAGCCTGAAACTAAATATGAAGGCCTGGCAGAACAACGCCTCTTCCAACACGACCTCTATCCAGAGAAAATTGACAACCGTTAAACTCTTCAAAAATCTCTTCAAACCGCGTCAACGTCGCCTTGCCGTATGTATGGTTACTGACTTCATCAGTTTCATCTACAACCTCAAAGCAGTGCTTTGAGCAACCTGCGGCTAGTTTCCTAGTTTGCTCTTTGATTTTCATTGAGTATAAACAGATACGAAAAAGCCCTGTTCCTCAAGATGAGGAGCAAGGCTTTTTGAGTTTCAATTATTCTTCTGTTCCAAGGAAGTTTTTAGCAACGAGGGCTGCAAGAACTCCACCAGCGATTGGGGCAAGGATGAAAATCCATACTTGTTGAAGGGCTGCGCCACCTACCAAGACAGCTGGTGCCAAGCTACGAGCTGGGTTTACTGAAAGTCCAGTAATGTTCAATCCCACAAGAATCATCGCCATCAAGGACAAACCGATTACCAAACCAGCAATCGCGCCATTGCCCTTGCTTGCTGAAGTCACAGTCATGATAACCAAAACAAACAAGAAAGTTGCGATGACTTCAAACAAGAAACCACCAAAGACAGTGACACCGTTTGCCAAGGCATTTTCACCAAGACTAGCAGTTGACATACCTGAATTAGCCAAGAGGAAGAAGATAGAAGCAGATGCTAAGAAAGCTCCAACTACTTGCCCAAGGATGTAGTTTACAAGCTCTGAAGATGACAAACGTTTGTTTACAAACATAGCGATCGAAACAGCTGGGTTCAAGTGAGCACCTGAAACAGTTCCGATTGAGTAAGCTGCAACCACGATTGCCAAACCAAAGGCAAAGGCAATTCCAAGGTGACCTAGGCCATCAAGACCCTTTCCAAAAACGACAGCTCCTGTCCCTACGAACACAAGCATAAAAGTACCGATTAATTCAGCAACAAATTTTTTCATTTTCTTTCTCCTTTTTTCAAAAACTAGATACTAGTCTATCAAAAGAGGGAAAGGGTTTCAAGAAAATTGATTGGAAAGTTTTTTGAAAATCATAGAACTATTAGCTTATCCCTAGTATCGAAAAGACTGGATAGCTTCTTTCAAGTCATCTTGTAAACTATTTCTCTGGTCAAGTTGGACATAGACTTCCAACAAACAGGATCTAAAGTTGGAAAATTTGTAAAAATCCTTCCTTTCTTCTATCGGAAAATCAACTGTTTTTATCCAAGAAGCTACTTGTTCTTGCTCCAACTTCCCTTGTAAAATCGGTTCATAAAGCACTCTGGCTAAACGCCAATCCTCATCATCTGTAAAACGAATCGCAATTCTTTTAAACAGTTGGCCAAGTATGTCAAATACTTCATGAACTCTGTTTTTAGGAAAGTCTGGATGACAAACTACCTCCGTCAGTAAATCGGATCCATGTGCAAAAGCGTGAACCCAACCATACTGACTTGAAAAACCTGTCGTGTCTTTTTCTTTTGAAAGATAGTGCAAGCCTTGATTTAAAAGGACATTGCGAATTTCTGCTTTTAATCCCTGATAAAAAACCGATTGCTGGTTGGCATCCGCAGACAAGAGGTTTGCATAAACAAGTGCCCTAAAAGAACGTTCAAGGGTTGACAGGTCTACCTTATCAATCTCTTTGTCTAGTCCTCCATCAGATGAGACTACTTTAGCAATAAAATGAAATTGTTCCTGTGTAAATAGCTCTTCCTGAATTCCTCTAGCAAAGCTTGTAAAAACAAGGTCATCGCGAATTTCTGGAGAAGGATCTCCCAAATGGTCAAGCAACCACTGGATTTCTTCCTGGTTATAACTTGGTTTTTCTTCTGCTATTTTTCTAAGTAACTCTTGATACATGGTCAATACCTCTACATTTCTAACAACTGTTCACAAAGCCGTCCTTAAATGACTTAATATTGAATTCTCAATTAAATACAATCTGATAAAAAATGAAGTAAATAACTATCAATATCAACTCTACAACAAGTTCAAATTTAACATCACGACCTTCAACGGCGTGTTTGAAAATAGCTACAGCTAAAACAAATAGAATGACGCTTAACAAACTCATAAACATCATTCTAGAACAACCTCTCTAGTCCTCTACTCTCCCAACTGGATACTGTAGGCGATAATCTGGTCAACTGTGTCTGACAAGAACTGGATGGTATCACGAAGTGGTTTGTCCGTTGAAATGTCCGCTCCGATAATCATGGCTGACTCAAGTGGTGTCTTGCTACCACCTGATTTGAGTAGATTGAGCCAGTCTTCAGCTCCATTCTCAGAGTTTTTAAGATGGAGGTAACCAGCTGTCGAGATAACTAGTCCTGCTGAGTAAGTGTAACTATACAAGCCCATGTAGTAGTGAGCTTGGCGCATCCAAGTCAAAGCTGCATCATCGTCTATTTCAATGGCATCTCCCCAGAAATCCGTCAAAACTTCCTTCATAATGCTGTTGAGCTTGCTTGCTCCAAAGGTCTCCCCTTCTTCAATCAATGTATACACCTTACGCTGGAAGGCTGCTTCCAAGAGGTGGGTAATAAAGTTATGGAAGTAGGTATCTGTCAAGCGGTGGGCAAGAGCGAAACGTTTTTGACGAGGGTCATCAGATTGGTGTTCCAAGTAATCACTTAAAAGCAATTCATTGAAGGTTGACGGCGCTTCAACATAGTAAGTCGACATGTGAGCGTTGAAGTAACTCTGATGATTATCTGAGAAGATGAATTGACCAGAATGGCCGATTTCATGAATCAAGGTATAGACATCGCTCAAACGCCCTGTCCAGCTCATGAGGACATAAGGGTGCACGCGATATGGGTCCGCCGCATATCCGCCAGAATCCTTGCCACTATTGGCAGCGAAGTCCACCCAGCGCTCTTCTTGATAGCGAGCAATTTCCTGACAATATTCTTGCCCCAAAGGTTCCACCGACTTCATGACCAAATCATAGGCGTCGTCAATAGTCACTTCAGGATTGAGGGCGCTGTCCAAGTCCAATTTCCAGTCTGCAAAGGTCATCTTTTCAAGACCATTGACCTTGGCAACATGCTTGAGGTATCTCTGAGCAACTGGCGCAAAGTCCTTCATGATGAGGTCAATCTGGCGGTCAAACATGGCACGGTCCACTTCCTGCTCAGCTAGAAGATAATCAAAGACTGAGTCGTAGCCCTTCATATCAGCCAGGAGTTTTTCAGACTTGACTTGGGCTAGATAGGCTGCGGCAGCCGTATTTTGGTGCTTACGAAGTCCTTCAGAGAAGGAACGGAAAGATTTCTCACGAACCTCAGCGTCCTCGTGGTTTTGGTAGAAATTTTCATAGGTCACAAAGCTGTTTTTGTAGGTCTTGCCATTGACTTCAAAGTCAGCCATTTCAAAATCCCCAGCTCGCATCTTAGTGTAAATATCCTGCGGACTGTAGAAAACTTCACCGAGATTGGTCAAGGCCTTCTCCACATCAGCCCCTAGATAGTGGGCTTTTTTGATTTTGGCCTGACGAATGGCTGCTGTTAAATGTGGCAACTCTCCCAAACGTTCTAAGACTTCCTCATCTGCAGCCACCAAGGCGTCGTCAAAGAAGGTCAAGGCTACGCTGGCGTCTGTTTCAAATTCCATCCCAGCTTGGGCAATATTGGCAAATTCCTCATTGCTATAGTCTGTCGTCTGCGGCATAAATCCATAGTTACCAATATGGCTCATCTGAATGTAGATTTGTTCCAATTCTGCAAAAGCCTTTTCAAAATCTTCAAAAGTATGAAGATTGCCCTTGTAATCACGGCTAAATTGATTGATGTCTTCGCGAGCTTTCTCGATTGCACGCAAGAAATCCTCACGGTCTTGGTATAGGGCTGTTAAATCCCAAAGTTCCTTCTCTGGAAATTCTGAACGGTGTTTTTGTTCCATTTTCTTCCTCTTATTTCTCTAATTCTAATAAAACACTAAGGGCTGATAAGGCGTAAAGCGGTGCTGTTTCTGCTCGCAAAATACGAGGACCAAGTCCTGCTAAGACGGCTCCCTTAGCTTCAAAACTCTCAATTTCTGCAGGTGACAGACCACCTTCTGGACCAAAGATAAAGAGCAGTTTGGCTCCTTTTTCAAGACCAGAGACCGCTTGTAAGAGCGCAGCGCTTTCTCCTTCTTTGGCCGACTCTTCATATGCCACTACGACGCGGTCAAACTGGTCAAGTTGGGCTAGAAAGTCTGCTTTCCTTTCAAAAAGCTTGATACTTGGAACAACATTACGCTTGCTTTGTTCTGCTGCTCCAAGGGAAATTTTTTCTAGTTTTTCAACCTTTTTACCCAATTTCTTGCCATCCCATTTGGCGACTGACCAGTCTGCAGGAAAGGCCCAGATTTGGCTGGCTCCGAGTTCTGTTACTTTTTGAGTAATGAACTCCAGCTTGTCTCCCTTGGGAAATCCTGATGCGATGGTCACTTGAACAGGCAATTCCACATTGTCATCTAATTCTTGGACCAATTCAAACTGACGAGCTTCCGTATCTACAACTCGCGCCAAACGCTTGATACCATCATCAAAGACCAAAGTCACCTCATCATCTTCTTTCAAGCGCATAACCTGAAACATATGCTTGCTGGTTTCCTTGTCCTCGATGGTGACAGGAGAGATCGCACTGCCTTTGACAAAATACTGCTGCATGCTAGCCTCCAATCACACCTGAAATATCCTTGGTCTTCTTGAAAACACAGGCATTCCATTCCCCTTGAATCATATGGGTTTCAAGGAAAAATCCAGCTGACTCAGCCGACTCGCGCACCATGTCCCACTTGTCCTTGATAATGCCACTCATGATGAGGTAGCCTTCATCCTTGACCAAGCGATAAGCATCATCCGTCAGATGAATGAGGATATCCGCCAAGATATTAGCCACGATAACATCTGCCTCAATCTCAACACCCTTAAGCAAATCCCCGGCAGCTACATGGATATTTTCCATGCCAGGGTTGAGCTCAATATTTTCCTGAGCCACACGAACCGCCACATCATCCAGGTCATAGGCGAAAATTTCCTTAGCACCAAGTAGCGAGCTAGCAATGGAGAGGACGCCTGATCCAGTACCCACATCCAGCACCGTTTCGCCACCACGAAGGACCTGCTCCAAGGCAAAGAGGCTCATCTTAGTGGTTGGATGGGTCCCCGTACCAAAAGCCATACCTGGATCCAGCTTGATAATCTTTTCTCCCGCAGTCGCCTCATAGTCTGTCCACGACGGCACGATGGTCAAATCATGAGTGATACGAGCTGGCTCATAGTATTTCTTCCAGTTGTCTGCCCAGTCTTCCTCAGCCAAGGCAGTCGTCCCCATTTTGACCTCTCCCAAATCCATAAAATCCGTCAATTCTGCTAAGCGAGCCTGCAAGTCTGCCTCAACCACTTCCACATCTACCGTGTCAGGATAGTAGGCTGTCACTACGATTTCTTCTTGTTGCTCAACCTCTGGGAAAATCTCACCGAAGCGATCCACATTTCCCACATAGTCCATGCTGTCTTCGATTGCGACTCCTTGAGCTCCTAGCTCAATCAAGAGATTAGAAACTAACTCCTCTCCCTCACGCTTAACTGTAACTTTTAACTCTTGCCATGTTTCCATCATTAAGATACCAAGCCCGTAAAACACAAAGCCAAAATAGGAAACTCTCTGAAGACGTTTGTGTCTAAGAGAAGTTTATCTTTTTGGCACAGTGTTTAGGGCGGGTTCAGTTTAGAAATTTAACTGAACCATCCTTTCTATTTCTCTATGCATTTTTTCATGTAGACCATATCCATACCTTCTTTTTCAGGCTCGATATGAGTTTGACGGTAGCCATTCTTCTCGTAGAACGCGACCATGCCTGCATCCTGTAACACCGTACACAAATCCCATTGTGTGATGGTTAGAAATTCTTTTTCCAGTAAGCTTAAACCTTTAGAACCATACCCTTTTCCTTGATACTGGGGCAAAATCGCTGCCGTTCCCAACCAAGCTTTCGTTAACTCGGCATTGGTCTGAACTCGTAAAAATCCGATGTTTTCTTCATCTTCTTTTACAAAGTAGTAATAGCTATTGGGACGCTCGACTAATTTCCATTTGATTCGTTCGCGATCTTCTAGATAGGGATCATATTCATCCTGGTATTTGTCATAGACAGCCTTAAAGCTAGCTCTTTGAATTGCAATTACGGTCTCCAAATTCTCTGCTCCTGCTCGTTCAAGTCTTATCATTAACTTTCCTCCAAATAATCCCTCAATCTCCCCTGGAGCTGAGGCACAGCTTGTTTAGACTTCAAAAACTCCTCAATAGGCATCAGTTTATAGGCCTGTCCTTCATCTCCAAAGGTAATATTGTCAAATTGTTCTTGTCTTAGCTGACCAACCATAAAGACCGATTGCTTGCCTTCAAAGATTACGCTAGGATAAATTTTGCCCCAAAGCAAACAATCTTCATTTAAATGAATTCCCAGTTCTTCATAAACTTCACGCGCTGCGCATTCAAAGGGACTTTCATCCCCTTCACGGCCACCACCTGGCAACTCCCACATGTTAGGACAAGGGATATCGTCCTTGTCATCACGTAAGATAGTCAAGACCTTATCCCCACAAATCAAGGCAATCTTGCAACCTTGGAAATCAGAAATTTCTAGTTCCATATTAGACTCCTTCGGTTAATTCCTTTTCCAGCTCGGCTAACCAGTTTTCATAATAGCCCTTCTCATCCCTCAACATTCGACTACTATCCATTTTCTGCTTTGCAATCTTCATAGCCTTGTGAGTTTGAACTACATCTTTCTTTACCTTAAATTGAT
>CAUTTK010000072.1:0-7538 GCA_963541475.1 uncultured Streptococcus sp.
CGTAAGAAACAAGTGGTACCTCAATTGACTGAAAGCTTTAATGCTTAAGATTTTGGTTATCAATTCAAATTAGGAAAGGCTAGTTTGAATCATATCGAAGGGAGTTTCGGCTCCTTTTTTTCTAGGAGTGAAATATGTTAGACAATGGCGATTTGATTTTTGTGAGAGATGAGTCGGACATGGGAAAGGCCATCCAGACTTCTACGGGCAACTATAGTCATGTTGCCATTTATTTGGATGGGATGATTTACCATGCTAGTGGACAGGCGGGTGTTGTCTGTCAGAAACCAGCAGACTTCTTTGAGTCCAATCACTTGTACGACCTCTATGTCTACTCAGAAATGGATATTCAGTCTGTCAAGGAGAGAGTTTGTAAGCATCTTGGAGCTCCCTACAATGCTTCTTTCTATCCAGATGGATCTGGTTTTTACTGTTCCCAGTATATAGCAGAAATCCTACCGATTTTTGAAACTATTCCCATGAAATTTGGAGATGGGGAGCAGGAGATTAGTGATTTTTGGAGAGAATATTACAGAGAACTAGGTTTGCCTGTCCCTCTAAACCAAGCTGGGACCAATCCTAGTCAGTTGGCAGCATCGCCTCTGTTAGAATGTAAAGAAAGGAATCTTCATGATTCAGATTTTTAATCCATCTCGTTTGACGAGACAGCCATTTTTTGGAGAATTAATCCGCTATCTGGACCAGCATGATGATGTGATTCTACGAGAAATCAAGGCCCAATTCCCAGATGTAGCAGTTGATAAACGCATGGAAGAATATATAAAGGCTGGCTTGATTCTACGAGAAAATAAGCGTTATTACCTTAATCTTCCTATGCTTGAGTCCCTTGATAATCTTGAACTGGATCAAGAGATTTTTGTCAGCGAAGATAGTCCGGCCTATCAAGCCTTGTTAGAGCAGAGTTTTGAGACGGAATTACGAAATCAAACCAATGCAGCTATTTTAGTTGAAAATACGGACTTTGCGAGATCAAAAATGACCCTGTCCAATTATTTCTACAAGGTCAAACATCAGTATCCTTTGACAGAAAAACAACAGGAACTCTATGACATTTTGGGAGATGTTAATCCTGAGTATGCTCTCAAATATATGACGACTTTTTTGATCAAATTTCTCAAAAAAGACCAGCTTATGCAGAAACGCCGTGATATCTTTGTGGACAGTTTAGTTGTCCTAGGTTATATTGTCCAAAATGAAGATGGCAAGTATGAGTTGGCCGTAGATTTTGATAAGGAACGATTAATTTTCTTTAAAAACTAAAACAAGGTTAGGAATGAGTCCTAGCCTTGTTTTGCGATTATAAATAATGTTCTGCGACGGCTGCATCTCCTGGGTAGGGTTCTTTCTTGCCTTGAACGATTTGGTAGCAATCGGCTCCCTTACCAGCGATAATGACAGCGTCTAATTCTTGATTTGTGATGGCCATGGCTGCCTTAATCGCTTCTTGGCGATCCGCAATCTTTTCAACAGGATGGCTAATATAGCTACTAATTTCATCCGCAATGGCCATTGGGTCTTCATAGTTGGGGTCATCAGCAGTCAGAAAGACTTGAATCTCAGGGTGTTGATTAAGGAGGAGGCCAAAGTCCTTACGACGGCTTTCTCCCTTGTTTCCTGTCGAACCGAGAACCAGAGCAATCTTTCCAGTTTGATGAGTTTCTACTACGTTTATTAGTTTTTTCAGACTGTCCCCATTGTGGGCATAGTCGATGAAGACCTTGGCTCCATTTTTCTGAGTCAGGACTTCCATACGGCCAGGAACACGGGTTGCAGCGATTCCTTTCTTGATGTCCTCAAGACTAGCTCCGAGACGGAGGCAGGCAAGTCCAGCAGCAACTGCATTTTCTTGATTGAAGTGGCCAATCAGTTGAATATCATAATCACCAGCGAGTTTACCCGTAGCTGAAAAACTAAAGGCTTTGGAATTCTCGATTTGGTTACTTGACTGGCTACCATAGAAATCATGGTCTTGATCTTCTACTTGTTCTTTCAAGACAGAAAAGTGGTCCATGTCACTGTTAATGATGACTGCTCGGCTATTTTCTATCAAAAGACGCTTGTGGTAGAAGTAGTCTTCAAAGCTAGGGTGTTCAATCGGGCCGATATGATCTGGAGTGATGTTAAGAAAGACTCCTACATCAAAGGTCAGACCATAGACTCGATGGACTAGATAGGCTTGACTAGAGACTTCCATTACGAGATGGGTTCTTCCATTCTTAACAGCTTGAGCCATCATGTCAAAGAGGTCGATATTTTCAGGTGTTGAGAATGAAGATTTAAAGAAAGTCTTGCCATCCAAAGTCGTATTCATGGTTGACAAGAGGGCGGTTGGGTAACGTTGAGATAGGATGTTGTAAGCAAAGTAAGCTGCTGTTGTCTTACCCTTAGTTCCTGTGAAGGCGAGAATTTTGAGTTTCTCTTGTGGATTGCCATAGAACTCCATGGCAATCAAACTCATGGCTTTCTTTATATCGTTCACAATGATGACAGGGATACCGACTTCGTAGTCCTTTTCAGCTACATACCAAGCTAAGCCTTGTGTTATAGCAGAAAGAAGGTATTCTTTTTTAAAGGCAGCACCTTTTGCAAAAAAAAGAGTGTCTTCTTTTACTTTTCGGCTATCGTAGCTGATGCTATCAAAAACAACTTCTCTGTAGTTATAGTGGTAATGACCTTGGTCGATAATCTCGCGGAAGAGACTATCTTTCTTTAATATATCTAATACGGTTTCAATCTTAATCATACTTTCCATTATAAACTTCAAGCCCGAATTTTACAAGTAACAAGGAAAAGTTTATAATGGAAGATGAGGAATTTTTCCTAGTGATTAAAATAAAATGAGGAATCTATGTCGCACGAAAACAATCACCAGCAGGCCCAGATGTTACGGGGGACTGCTTGGTTAACGGCTAGTAACTTTATCAGTCGCCTACTTGGGGCCATTTATATTATCCCCTGGTATATCTGGATGGGGTCTTATGCGGCTACAGCCAATGGTCTTTTTACCATGGGCTACAATATCTATGCCTGGTTCTTGCTGGTTTCAACAGCAGGGATTCCAGTTGCGGTGGCCAAGCAAGTTGCTAAGTATAATACCATGAGAGAAGAGGAGCACAGCTTTGCCCTGATTCGGAGCTTTTTAGGCTTTATGACGGGACTTGGTCTGGTCTTTGCGCTAGTCTTGTTTGTCTTTTCTCCTTGGTTAGCGGACTTATCTGGTGTGGGTAAAGACTTGATCCCAATCATGCAGAGCTTGGCATGGGCGGTCTTGATTTTCCCATCTATGAGTGTGATTCGAGGCTTCTTCCAAGGAATGAATAATCTCAAACCTTATGCCATGAGCCAAATCGCTGAGCAGGTCATTCGTGTTATCTGGATGCTTCTAGCTACCTTCATGATTATGAAAATGGGCTCAGGAGATTATCTGGCAGCGGTTACCCAATCAACCTTTGCTGCCTTTGTCGGCATGGTAGCTAGTTTTGCAGTTTTGATTTATTTCCTTGCCCAAGAAGGTTTATTAAAAAGAGTCCTTGAAACAGGAGATAAGATTAACAGCAAGCGTCTTTTGGTAGATACCATTAAGGAAGCCATTCCTTTTATCCTGACAGGGTCTGCTATCCAGCTTTTCCAGATTCTGGACCAGATGACTTTTATCAATAGTATGAGCTGGTTTACCAACTATAGTAATGAAGACTTGGTTGTCATGTTTTCTTATTTCTCTGCCAATCCTAATAAAATCACGATGATTTTGATTTCTGTTGGGGTCTCGATTGGTAGTGTAGGCTTGCCACTCTTGACTGAAAACTATGTCAAGGGAGACCTGAAGGCAGCTTCTCGCTTAGTTCAAGACAGTATTACCATGCTTTTCTTATTCCTACTGCCAGCAACGGTTGGAGTAGTCATGGTAGGAGAACCTCTTTATACCGTTTTCTATGGCAAGCCAGATAGTTTGGCTATGGGCTTGTTTGTCTTTGCAGTTTTGCAGTCTACTATTTTAGGCTTGTACATGGTCTTGTCGCCAATGCTTCAGGCCATGTTCCGAAATCGCAAGGCGGTTCTCTATTTTATCTATGGTTCGATTGCCAAGCTAGTCTTGCAAATCCCTACCATCGCCCTCTTCCACAGTTACGGTCCCTTGATTTCTACAACCATCGGTCTTATCATTCCTAACGTCTTGATGTATCGGGATATTTGTAAGGTAACGGGTGTCAAGCGCAAGGTGATTTTGAAGCGAACCATTTTAATCAGTTTGTTGACCCTTGTTATGTTCATCGGTGTAGGTGCCATTCAGTGGATTTTAGGGTTTGTCTTCCAACCAAGTGGACGTTTGTGGAGCTTCCTTTATGTAGCTCTTGTCGGTGCCATGGGAGGAGGAGTTTATGGATCCTTGAGTCTTCGCACTCGCTTATTGGACAAGGTGATTGGACAAGCTCAAGCAGATCACCTGCGAGCAAAATTAAGAATTTCTCAATAAATTTTTATAAATAAAAGGAATAATTTGAACGTTTCTATCAAGGAATGATTGAATTATTCTCTTTTTTATTATTTTGTAGAATAATTTCTATAGTTTGTAGATGGAATGATTAATTTTTTTAAAAAAGTTATTGACTAAATAAAATCCGAGTTGTATAATAAGACAAATATTTAAATCAGGAGGTTCTGGAGATGAAAAAGTCTAAAGCCAAGTATGCAACACTTGCAGGTGTCGTTTTAAGTGCAGGTATTTTGTTAAGTGCCTGTGGAAATTCTAACACAGCGTCAAAAACATATAACTATGTTTATACTAGTGATCCATCTAGTTTGAACTATCTAGCAGAAAACCGTGCAACAACTAATGATATTGTGACCAATCTGGTAGATGGTCTCATGGAAAATGACCAATATGGGAACTATGTCCCATCTTTGGCAGAGGATTGGAGTGTTTCTCAAGACGGTTTGACCTATACCTACAAACTGCGTAAAGATGCTAAATGGTATACTGCAGATGGAGATGAATATGCTCCTGTTACTGCACAAGATTTTGTCACTGGTTTGAAATATGCAGCTGATAAAAAATCAGAAGCCTTGTACTTAGTGCAAGAATCCGTTGCAGGTTTAGATGATTATATCACTGGTAAAACAAGCGACTTTTCAACTGTCGGAGTTAAGGCTCTTGATGACCAAACCGTTCAATATACTTTGACACGACCAGAATCTTACTGGAACTCAAAAACAACCTCAACCATTCTTTTCCCAGTTAATGCGGATTTCTTGAAATCAAAAGGGGATGATTTTGGGAAGGTAGATCCATCTAGCATTTTGTACAATGGACCTTTCTTGATGAAATCCTTTGTTTCAAAATCAGTTATCGAATTCAAGAAAAATCCTAACTACTGGGATACCAAAAATGTCTTTGTAGATGATGTGAAATTGGCTTATTATGATGGTAGTGATCAAGATGCACTGGCTCGTAACTTTGTCGAGGGGGCATACAGTTATGCTCGTCTCTATCCAAACAGTTCGAGCTTTGAAGGGATTAAAGAGAAGAATAAAGATAATATCATCTATAGTCTGCAAGATGCTACATCTTACTTCTTAAACTTCAACTTGGATAGAAAATCTTATAAATTTACTTCAAAAACAAGTGATGCTGAGAAGAAATCGACTCAAGAAGCAGTTCTGAATAAAAACTTCCGTCAAGCCATTAATTTTGCCTATGATCGTACAGCCTACGGGGCTCAATCTCAGGGAGAAGAGGGTGCAACTAAGATTTTGCGTAACTTGGTTGTTCCTCCAAACTTCGTAAGTATCAACGGAAAAGACTTTGGTGAAGTAGTAGCCTCTAAGATGGTCAATTATGGTAAAGAATGGCAAGGAATCAACTTTGCGGATGCTCAGGATCCATATTACAATGCTGAAAAAGCTAAAGCCAAATTTGCTGAGGCTAAGAAAGAACTCCAAGCTAAAGGAGTTCAATTCCCTATCCACTTGGACATGACAGTTGACCAAGCTGCTAAAAAGAATGTCCAAGAGGCAAATTCTATGAAGCAATCTATTGAAGCAGCTTTAGGTGCAGAAAATGTTGTAATTGATATTCAACAACTCACTACTGAAGATTATGAGAATACAAGCTATTTGGCTCAAACAGCAGCTCAGAAGGACTATGATCTTTACAATGGTGGTTGGAGTGCAGACTATCAAGATCCTTCAACCTATCTTGATATCTTTAATGTCAAGAGCGGTGGAACGCTACGAGACTTAGGCCTAGAGCCTGGGGAAGCTAATGACAAGGCCAAGGCTGTTGGACTAGATATTTATACTCAAATGTTGGAAGAAGCTAATAAGGAACAAGAACTTGCGAAACGCTATGAAAAGTATGCTGAGATCCAAGCTTGGTTGGTAGATAGCTCTCTAGCGATTCCAAATATTTCTAAGGGTGGAACACCAACATTGAGAAAAACAGTTCCTTTCTCTTCACCATATTCACTAGCTGGTAATAAAGGTATCGAATCATATAAATACCTCAAAGTACAAGATAAAACAGTCACAAAAGACGAATTTGAAAAAGCTAAAGAAAAATGGCTGAAAGAAAAAGAAGAATCTAATAAAAAAGCCCAAGAAGAATTGGCAAAACATGTCAAATAAGGATTTTTCAAGAAAACGATGGTTTCGAAAGAAGCTGTCGTTTTTATATAGAATGATGGAAAATTTTGAAGAAAAATCTTACATTTTTTATTTGTTTCTTTGATTTATGTTATAATGAATATAACAAAATATTATAAAAACTACTTTCGAAATCTCCCCAATGTTGATTGAAGTATGCACATACTAGAGTGATTTTATAGGAGGGATGCCATCTACTGGAAAAGTAAGATAAAATGCAACAAATGATAAGTGCTTCTTTATGTGAAGAGTTCTTATCTGCCTATTTACTAATCGTTATGGAGGTAACATCATGGGCGCTATTATGGAGTTTGCGACAGAAAAACAGATTGCATCATTTCTGTCAACTTGTCGCATTGAAGGGCAAAAGAATTTTCTGATGGCTTTCAAGAAAAAGACATGGTTGAAATCCTTTATTGATTTTTTCATTATAGGTGGTTCCTACTATGTTCAGTCGAGTGTGAAGCCTAAGATTCTGGCATTCACAACTAAGGGTATCTACTTGATAGACATCGGTGATGTAACTGAAAATCGTTCTAATCAAGTCATTGAGATGCCTTGGAATCAAGTTAAAGATTTTACTTATAAGCCAGTCTTGAATGCAGTTAGACTTAGCTGGAACTATCAAAATGAAACCTATATGTTTTCCGTGGATGTCGGTCAGCTTAGTCAGCATGTGGGTCAGTATCAATTTAACAAAGAGCATTATGACTATTTAGCCCAACAGGATTTCTTTAGGTCTAAGTAAGCCCTAGCAAGGATTTTCACAAAAGAATCTGGAATATTTTCTGGATTCTTTTTTAACTTTATTCGATAAGTGTATAGTTTGAAACTATAACTAGCTCTTGAAAAGAAGAAAATGAGTTGATGAAAAT
>CAUTTK010000073.1:0-7488 GCA_963541475.1 uncultured Streptococcus sp.
GTCTCTTGTATCTATGGTTTGGGTTCGCCCAAGGAATACGCTGATAGTGTCGTGAGTCTCCGTCCAGGTCTTGAAATTTCTCGTGATAAACTCTTGAATGACTTGGTTGATATCCAGTTTGAACGTAATGATATTGATTTCCAACGCGGAAGATTTCGTGTGCGTGGGGATGTGGTGGAGATTTTCCCAGCTTCCCGTGATGAACACGCCTTTCGAGTAGAATTTTTTGGAGACGAAATTGACCGTATCCGTGAGGTTGAGGCTCTGACAGGTCAGGTGTTGGGAGAAGTGGATCATTTAGCGATTTTCCCTGCAACTCACTTTGTGACCAATGACGACCATATGGAAGTTGCTATTGCTAAAATTCAGGCAGAGTTGGAGGCGCAGTTAGCAGTCTTTGAGAAGGAAGGTAAACTGCTAGAAGCCCAGCGTTTGAAACAGCGGACAGAGTATGATATTGAAATGTTGCGTGAGATGGGCTATACCAACGGGGTTGAGAACTATTCACGTCACATGGATGGACGGAGTGAGGGAGAACCCCCATATACGCTTCTCGACTTCTTCCCAGATGATTTCTTAATCATGATTGATGAGAGTCACATGACCATGGGGCAGATCAAGGGCATGTACAATGGAGACCGTTCGCGTAAGGAAATGCTGGTTAATTATGGTTTCCGTTTGCCGTCTGCCTTGGACAATCGTCCTCTCCGTCGTGAAGAATTTGAAAGCCATGTGCACCAGATTGTCTACGTTTCAGCGACACCTGGTGACTATGAAAATGAACAGACCGAGACAGTGATTGAGCAAATCATTCGTCCGACAGGGCTTTTGGATCCTGAGGTGGAAGTCCGTCCGACTATGGGACAGATTGATGACCTCTTAGGTGAAATCAATGCCCGTGTAGAAAAGAACGAACGAACCTTTATTACCACCTTGACCAAGAAAATGGCAGAGGACTTGACCGACTATTTCAAGGAAATGGGCATCAAGGTCAAGTACATGCACTCGGATATCAAGACCTTGGAACGGACGGAGATCATCCGTGACCTGCGCTTGGGTGTCTTTGATGTCTTGGTCGGAATCAACCTGCTCCGTGAAGGAATTGACGTACCTGAAGTGAGTCTCGTAGCTATTCTCGATGCTGACAAAGAAGGTTTCCTCCGTAACGAACGTGGACTCATCCAGACCATTGGTCGTGCTGCCCGTAATAGCGAAGGGCATGTTATCATGTACGCTGATACCATGACTCAGTCTATGCAACGAGCTATTGATGAAACGGCCCGTCGTCGGAAAATCCAGATGGCTTATAATGAAGAGCATGGTATCGTTCCACAAACCATCAAGAAAGAAATCCGTGACCTGATTGCCGTGACCAAGGCAGTTGCCAAGGAAGAGGATAAGGAAGTCGATATCAATAGCCTCAACAAACAAGAGCGCAAAGAACTAGTCAAGAAACTGGAAAAACAAATGCAAGAAGCCGTCGAAGTGCTTGACTTTGAACTGGCAGCTCAGATTCGTGATATGATGCTGGAAGTCAAGGCGTTGGGGTAGAGTTAAAGAAGGATATGAAATGGGAAATTTAAATTATTTTACAGATAAATTTAGTGAATCCGAATTAAAGAATCATTTTGACTCGTTGGACGAAAATAAACTAAAATATGAACTTGAAAATTTTATTAATCAATATATAGAGTTATCTAGAGAAAAACAATTAGAATATGCAAGAGATTTTCTACATGTTTGTATGATATTCGTTAAACAAATCGATAAGATCACACTTGAAAGACTTTTAGCAACATTAAATAAAATATTATTAGAAAATGGGCAGTCATATAGTTGGTTTGAAAACTTTGAATATTTAGTTGTTTTGTATAGATATTTATCTCAAACGAAAGAATATGAAGAATATTCTATATTCTTTGGAAATGAAAGTTATTTTTTAAGAATTCTTGAATTAGTATTTAATGATGAGTTAGAGGATATTTATTTACTTGATGATCTCATACTTCCAGTTTTTTTTCGATTTTTTGAAAAGAAAAGTTTACCAGAAGAAAGAAAAATCTATTTTAAGAGTGTATTAGAATCATTATTAAGATTTATATTTGAAAATCATGATATTGATAGTGATAGTGAGTTTTACTATTGGTATTTTGGTTTAGATGAGTTGGTTTCAATTTTTCAATTTGATCACTTAAAGACAATTAATAACTATTATATGGAGAACCCTCAATCTGATTATGTTGAGAAATACTTGGATTTTGTGTCAAGACACTTTGATGTTGTAATTAATGATTCGATTGATGTTGTTCGAAAGATAGAAGAAGAAAATGATTCGGATATCGTCCGCAACCAAGCTATTAAGTTAATAAAGAAGTATGATAATGATGATTTGAATGAGCAAGGTGATTCAGAATTTATCCTGTCATTGGACGCTAATCAACTTTTAGAGCAAGCGGATAAGATTATATACTATATACGTTCTAAATTAACTGTTGATGCAAATGAGTTGAAAGAAATTGGTTCCTTTGGACATTATACTAAGATTGATACTCTAACAAATTTTCTCATAAAAGCTGACTGGAAAAATGAAAATAATTCTGAAACTCAACCTCCATTTTTACGACTTACTAATCTAAAACAGTTAAATGACCCAATGGAAGGAAGAGTAATATATGATTATTTGGGTATAGATAATACATTTTTCCAACAATATCAAACTTCTAATGTGTTTATATCTTCCTTAACTGTAGTTTCCGATAGTTTACCTATGTGGAAGGAGTATGCTGATTCCTCTCAGGGAGCATTCCTTGAATATGATATGTCTTATCTTGAACATATCGTTGCTCATAAATCCATTGAATTTGTTAAAATTCATTATTTAGATTTGAATTCTGATACTAAAGATGAATCAGATGTTGGTAAAGCACTAAATAATCTAAAACAAATTTTTGAAAAAATGCAAGAGTTTGAAGATGAAACGCCACTGAGTAACTTGGCGGAAAAATTAAAAAAGATTTCGTATCTGTTTAAAGTAAAAGATTACGAATATGAGATGGAATATCGTATTCTAATAAACCTAGATGATGCTTCTGTAAAAACACTTATTGAAAATCATAATAAAAGTTTAGATAAAGATAAGGATTTATTAAAAGATAAGGGTTTATTAAATGAAAAGTACTTTAAGAATGAAGAAATTGGCTTAGAAATTTTTGATAAAGTTAACTATAATGATTTTAGGAAGTATATTGTATTAAGTCCGAAAGATAATGGTAGATATGATTTATTTGTATACATCAATCTGGCTCCTTTGAAATACTCAAAAGTCATTCTAGGTCCAAAGGTTACTGATGCAGACTATATTGCTCCTTATCTCAAACTTGCTAATCCTGATATAGAGATAGAAAGTTCGAAAATTCCTTATCGTTGAGTATAGAAATTAAAGCAGATGATATAGGTTTATCAGATGCTTTTTCAACACTATGGTGCTAAAGGATACTGTTCAGGAAGTAGTGTTTCTTTAAAGGTTCGGAGTCATAAGATAGTTATTTTTATAATTAAAATAGTTGAACAATATCTTAATTTGTGTTATATTACTCTTAGCGGAAATGGTGTGAATTGGAAACACGCCAAGTTTTCTTGGAATATAGCAGGTTCGAATCCTGCTTCCGAAAGGAATTGGAGAGGTAAGTTTTCAATTTTTTTCGGAAGCAGAATTTTTTTATTGGAGAATGTAGAATGAGTAGAATATCTTTAACAAAACAAGAATTATACGAGATTTATCAATCAAATATAAAAATGTGTGAAGTTCAAATAGAAATGGTCAAGAGAACTGCTAATCAAATTATCGGAGAACTATATTGGCATAAACAAAAGAATTCTAAAAATAGTAGAATTAATAATTGGGAGATTGAATTAAAGGCGGCTCAAAGATTATATATTTTTTTGATTGGTAATTGGTTTGAACTACGTCTTTATAAAGTTTTACATGAGAACTCAATAGAAGCTTTTAGTGAATGTGAGTTGCAGGAAATCAATAATCAAAGAAGTATAAAGCAAAAATGGGAAAAAGCTTTTGAACTTGCTATTTCTCATATAGAAAATTCTGATAAGTGGAGAATGACTACTTTACAATCTGTCAGAAACATTTTTAAATCAAATTTTTTAACGGAAGTTGATAAGGTTGTTACGATTAGGAATCGCCTAGCTCATGGTCAATGTGATACCCAATTAAATTTTAGAAAAGATAAAATAGAAATACCTGAATTAATCAATGAAGATTTAAATATTCAGCAATTAATTGAATTTTATAATAAATTAAAACTTATTGCAGAATTTCTAGAATCTTTTGTAGTCTATAAAAATAAAAATAGTGTAAATTTTGAAAAAAAGGTTTCAGATAATATTGTCAAAATTGATAATATTGATTCTCGGATTCGAAGTAAAAATTTCGATAAGTATATAAAACAATGCGTATACAAATATGATAGTTCATTAGGTACAAGATAAAAAATTATCATTGTGAGAGGATTTATTGTTCATAGCACTTATGAACCTAATGAGTTGATAATGAAGTTTAGAGTAAAAGATAATCCAAAATTAGAAAGTGAGTCTATGTATGTCTCGAGCACAATTAACAATTTTAACAAACATTTGTCTAATAGAAGACCTCGAAACGCAGCGCGTGGTGATGCAGTATCGCTCTCCTGAAACCAATCGCTGGTCAGGTTATGCCTTTCCAGGAGGCCATGTAGAAAACGGCGAGTCTTTCGCAGAGTCTGTCATTCGTGAAATCTATGAAGAAACAGGATTGACTATCCAAAAACCTCAACTTGTCGGCATTAAAAATTGGCCACTAGATACAGGTGGGCGCTATATTGTCATTTGTTATAAGGCGACTGAGTTCTCTGGTACTCTTCGCTCTTCAGAAGAAGGGGAAGTTTCTTGGGTGCAAAAAGACCAGATTCCAAACTTGGATCTGGCTTATGATATGCTACCTTTGATGGAGATGATGGAAGCTCCGGACAAGTCTGAATTTTTCTACCCTCGCCGTACAGAAGACGATTGGGAAAAGAAAATCTTCTAGTCTTTTACTAAATAACCAAGTTTATCCAAGGCCTCCTCGATATAGTGGAGGTCTTGTTGTGTCTCCTGTCTAATAGTAATAGAAGATTAGGAAAAAAGTATATATACTTGCTAAAATTAAATGCTAAATTAGAAAAAATATATGGGTTATACTGTTAATTTTTCTAAGAAAGATGTAGAATAGAAAGTGTACTATGTTTTTAAACAAGTGTGGTACCCAAAATTAAAAAAGCATATCCTTTCCTTAAATTACTAAAATATTTAAGGGGGGGGGTATTTTTTAGTACCTCAAAAATAAAAATAGGAGAGAGGCGATTAGATGAGAAAATCATATCGTGAAGTGAACGGAGAAAAGGTATTCCGTTATTCTATTCGTAAGTACCATTTTGGTGCTGCAAGTGTTGCCGTAGCAGCATTAATGTTTTTTGCAAATGGTGCGGTTAAGGCAGACACTTTACCAGTATCACCTGCTACGGCTAATACTGAAAAGGTAAATGCTGGCGTTACGGAACTGACAGAAGGGGTTCCACCTAAAGAGAATCCTATAGAGAAATCAAAAGAGGAAGTAGTGGGTGATAAAACACCTGTTGCTCAGAAGCTAGTGGATAAGTCTTCTCTCGTTCAGGCTATTAGTGAACTTCAAGCTGCGATTGCAAAAGTAGACGAGGAAAGTTTAGTAAGTTTATCTAATCAACTTACTCAATTAACCGATGAAAATAACCGTTTACTTAATGGAGAAAATATTTCTGAGGAAGCGATTGCAAGTCAAGTAAGTCGAGTTCAATTTCTTACAGAGCAAGTACGTCAACTTAAGTCTAAGACTGAAGATAAAGCTTCTAACAAGGAAGATGGATCTGGTTCTAAAGCTCAAGATAAAAAAGAGGTTGAAGTATCAGAGAATGCTGTGACACTTGTTAATCAGACTGAAGAAATCAAAAAATCTGTAAAAGATGTCAAAGTCGAGGAAGTGTTCACTAATAAAACCAAATTGGAAACGCTTTTAAAAGAAATTGACAAATTAGATCCAGAAAAATACACTGAGGATTCAGTAAAGGGCTTAAAAGAAAAAGTTGCAAAAGCTAAAGAAGTATTAACAATTGCTAAAAATCAAGAGGAAGTTAATTCGGTATATAAAGAGTTAGTTAATTACAAAAACAGTAGTTTAAGACGTGTGAAAATGACTCATAAACCACTAGAGGAAAACACTCCTAAACTAGATACAACAAATGGTAAAGAAACAGTAGGGAAGAAAGCCCAAAATACTGAGCCAAATGATAGGAATATCGCAGGACATAATCATATCTTGAATGGGATTACTTTACCTGAAGGTAGTGGACTACGAGCTGCACCTAAACCAGAATTAGCTGATGTTCAAATTGGACGATGGAATGGAACTAGACGAACGTTTGATAGTTCGAATGTATTTGTAACACCTGCCAACCAAGGGATAGTTGGAAACGTTATGAAAATTAAAGCTATTTCTGCCAGTGATAATTTTACAAATATTGAAGTTACAGGTAACCAGGGATTCCCATTAAAAGTAAAAAAGAACATCAAAGGTAAAGAAGCAGAGTTATATTTTGAGGGGAATACACCATCTAATGGTTCTTGGAATATGACGGTGACAGCCACTACTGCTAAAGGAACAAAAAGTTTTAATTTTGGATATTATACTGCTTTAAGAAAACCTACTATTCTAACACAAAATACTGCTTTAGAGGGAAAAGCTAAAGAAAAACCAACTATTGAAGTAGAAGTTCCTACATTTTCTCCAGCACCAACTGGGGCAAAATTTAAAGTTTACCTAGTCAGAGGAGGAAGTACAAATGGATGGGATAATAGTGGTAATGCTTATCCTTCAGGATATTCTGTTTTAGCTTCGGCTGATGTTGTTGCTTCTACTGGGGGAAAAGGAACTGCAACTATCAATGCAAGTAATTATAGAGTTAGTGAGTTGGGCACTACAGCTTTTAAAGCAATAACTGTAGTAGAGTTAAATGGAAGAGAGAATGATACTGACCCAGGTGAACGTGGGTCATGGTTTAGTGATGAAAGAAGAGCGACAGAGAGACTTGCTAATAAGACAGCGTTAACGGCAGTACTTTCAGATGATACAACAACCAAAGGAACTCCAGCTTATTACAATGCCGAAGCAAGTAAGAAAACAGCGTATGACAATGCGGTAGCAGCAGGTAAAGTTGTACTAGCCAAAGATAATGCGACACAAACAGAAGTAAATGATGCCGTAAGTGCGATAACGAACGCTAAGAATGCATTGGGGGGAAGACCAACTAATAAAGGTGCGCTCCAAACCGCTACAAGCACAGGAGATACAACAACCAAAGGAACTGCAGCTTATTACAATGCCGAAGCAAGTAAGAAAACAGCGTATGACAATGCGGTAGC
>CAUTTK010000074.1:0-7331 GCA_963541475.1 uncultured Streptococcus sp.
CTCTTATATCAACCTTTATGAGGATTTTTTTACTTCATAACTGTCAAAGTCCCGAGCTTGAATTTTCAATTATTATCTGAAAATTGCTTATTTAATTGCAATTTGAAAAAACAAGAATATTTTTAATTAAATTGCTTCTTTTTTATTGACAATCCTCCTATTTTTGTGTATTATAATATTACAAGAAGATAATATAACTATTTTATCTATCTTTCTTTTTCCATTCGGTCTCCTTATATAAAAAAAGCGATTCATTTTGAATCGCTTTTTCCTATTTATCGCCCTTGTTACGAATAACAAAGCCTGTTTTCTTTTCGCTTGAAGTAGTGCGTGGTTTTTTATTATCCTTACGGTAACGTTTTTCCTTATCAAAACGATTATTGCCACGACTACCTTTTTTGAAATCATCACGGCGACCACCACGACGGTTGTCTCCACGGCGACCTCCCTTAGCTTTACCACCGAAGCCATTACCTGATGGTTTAAATGGCAGTGGTTTTTCACGCGCAATCTCCACTTCAGGAAGACTATCTGGGTCTTGAACAGTCAGACTCAAGATATACATTGCCAATTCTTCTGGA
Organism: uncultured Streptococcus sp.; assembly: GCA_963541475.1. Lineage (GTDB taxonomy): Bacteria > Bacillota > Bacilli > Lactobacillales > Streptococcaceae > Streptococcus. The sequence continues at coordinate 582 of CAUTTK010000074.1, forward strand.
GTAAATTCGGCAGCTAGCTTACGAGCATCCTTGCCAAATTTCTCAAAATTGCCACGGATAGTCTCATCTGCAAAATCACGTTCGATTTTCTTGAGAGCTACGTGTTTTTTAGCTTGGAAGGCTTCTTCTGCACTTGCAGGTTTGAGACCTTTCATGCGTTTCTTGGTCAAGTTTTCAATAATTTGAAGGTAGCCCATTTCGTTTGGAGCAACAAAGGTAATCGACTGACCTGACTTACCAGCACGACCTGTACGACCGATACGGTGAACATAACTTTCAGGATCTTGTGGAATATCGTAGTTATAGACATGAGTCACACCTGAAATATCCAAACCACGCGCAGCAACGTCTGTCGCAACCAAAACATCAAGATTGCCATTTTTAAAGTCACGAAGGACACGAAGACGTTTGTTTTGGTCCAGGTCTCCATGAATTCCTTCGGCACGGAAACCACGGATTTTAAGACCGCGAGTCAATTCATCTACACGGCGTTTTGTACGACCAAATACGATAGCAAGTTCTGGTTGTTCCACGTCCATGAGACGGGTCATGGTATCAAATTTTTCTTGTTCTTTGACTCGGATATAGTATTGGTCAACCAATTCTGTTGTCAATTCCTTAGCCGCAATCTTCACATGCTCAGGTTCTTTCATAAACTGAACACCAATACGTTTGATAGCATCTGGCATAGTTGCTGAGAAAAGCAAGGTTTGTCGATTTTCAGGGACACGAGAGATGATGGCTTCGATGTCTTCAAGGAAGCCCATGTTGAGCATTTCATCCGCTTCATCAAGAATAAGCGTTTCAATATCTTGTAATTTCAAGGCCTTGCGTTTAATCAAGTCCAAGAGGCGACCTGGAGTTCCCACCACGATATGGGCACCAGATTTAAGAGCCTTAATTTGTTTTTCAATGCTTGATCCGCCATATACTGAGCGGACTTTGACTCCCTTGCTACGGCCAAAGCGGAAGAGTTCCTCTTGACTTTGGACAGCGAGTTCACGAGTTGGAGCGATGACCAAGGCTTGGATGGTCGCTTCTTCTGTACGGATTTTTTCAAGGGTTGGCAAGCCAAAGGCTGCAGTTTTTCCTGTACCAGTCTGAGCTTGACCGATAACATCCTTACCTTCAAGAGCCAATGGAATGGTTTGTTCTTGGATAGGACTGGCTTCTACAAAACCAGCTTTTTCAATCTCTGCTAGCAAATCAGCAGACAAGTTTAATTCATTAAATTTCACGTTATTCTTCTTTCTAAAGGTGGTGCGAAGCCACCCTATAGGGCTTAGTTTATACTTTTCTTTTTATGACGTATTTTCATATACTGGATACAAAATCGTGTTGCTTCTTTTCCACAAAAGAAAAGTACTGTTTTTTTTGCAACCTATCTAGTATAACACAAGAGAGAAGCAAAAGATAGCCTAATCCATCGATAATGTCATGTAAACGATTTTTCTGAGAAAATGAGGCCAAAATTTCCACTTTTTCATAAACTTTTTTAAAGCGTAGCAGAATTGTGCAAAAGTTTTTTTCTTGTGCTAGAATGAAATGCGAATAGGAGGAAGATAAATGTTAACTTATGATTTAATCGTTATCGGATTTGGTAAAGCTGGTAAAACACTAGCTGGTAAATTGGCTTCAGCTGGCAAAAAAGTTGCCCTCGTTGAACGTAGCAAAGCTATGTACGGTGGAACTTGTATCAACATTGGTTGTATCCCAACTAAAACTTTGCTAGTTGCTGCTGAGAAAGACTTGTCTTTTGAAGAAGTGATTGCTACCAAAAACACTATCACTGGTCGCCTCAACGGTAAAAACTATGCGACTGTTGCTGGTACTGGCGTCGATATCTTTGATGCGGAAGCTCACTTCCTTTCAAATAAAGTCATCGAAATCCAAGTTGGTGATGAAAAGAAAGAACTGACTGCTGAAACAATCGTCATCAACACTGGTGCTGTTTCAAACGTCTTGCCAATTCCTGGACTTGCTACAAGCAAGAATGTCTTTGACTCAACAGGTATCCAAAATTTGGACAAATTACCTGAAAAACTTGGAGTCCTTGGTGGTGGAAATATCGGTCTTGAATTTGCAGGCCTTTACAACAAACTTGGAAGCAAGGTTACAGTCCTAGATGCCTTGGATACTTTCCTACCTCGTGCAGAACCTTCAATCGCAGCTCTTGCTAAACAATACATGGAAGAAGACGGTATTGAATTGCTTCAAAACATCCGTACTACTGAAATCAAAAACGACGGTGACCAAGTGCTTGTCGTGACTGAAAACGAAACTTACCGTTTCGATGCCCTTCTCTACGCAACTGGACGCAAACCAAACGTAGAACCACTTCAACTTGAAAATACAGATATCGAACTAACTGAACGTGGGGCTATTAAAGTAGACAAACATTGTCAAACAAACGTTCCTGGTGTCTTTGCAGTTGGAGATGTCAACGGTGGCCTTCAATTTACTTACATTTCACTTGATGACTTCCGTGTTGTCTACAGCTACCTTGCTGGAGATGGTAGCTACACACTTGAAGACCGTCTCAATGTACCAAACACTATGTTCATCACACCTGCACTTTCACAAGTTGGTTTGACTGAAAGCCAAGCAGCTGATTTGAAACTTCCATACGCTGTTAAGGAAATCCCTGTTGCAGCAATGCCTCGTGGTCACGTAAATGGAGACCTTCGCGGAGCTTTCAAAGCTGTTGTCAATACTGAAACAAAAGAAATTCTTGGAGCAAGCATCTTCTCAGAAGGTTCTCAAGAAATCATCAACATCATCACTGTTGCTATGGACAACAAGATTCCTTACACTTACTTCACAAAACAAATCTTCACTCACCCAACCTTGGCTGAGAACTTGAATGACTTGTTTGTGATTTAAGTTGAAGTCTTATCTTAACTGACAGCCCTCTTTGGGCTGTTTTCATTTCTGCCAAATCTCATACTCTTCGAAAATCTCTTCAAACTACGTCAGCTTCACCTTGCCGTACTCAAGTACAGCCTGCGGCTAGCTTCCTAGTTTGCTCTTTGATTTTCATTGAGTATCAAATCTGTCTTTTCCCTCTTTTATGATATAATAGAAACATGAAATTAAAAACTACTTTGGGCCTCCTAGCTGGGCGTTCTTCCCACTTCGTTTTAAGCCGTCTTGGCCGAGGGAGTACACTTCCAGGAAAACTTGCCCTTCAATTTAATAAAGATATTTTACAAAACCTAGCTAAGAACTACGAGATTGTCGTGGTCACTGGAACCAACGGAAAAACCTTGACAACTGCCCTCACTGTCGGCATTTTAAAAGAGGTTTATGGTCAAGTTCTGACCAACCCAAGCGGTGCCAACATGATTACAGGAATTGCGACAACCTTCTTAACAGCCAAATCGTCTAAAACTGGGAAAAATATTGCCGTTCTAGAAATCGATGAAGCCAGTCTATCTCGTATCTGTGACTATATCCAGCCAAGCTTATTTGTTATCACCAATATCTTCCGTGACCAGATGGACCGCTATGGTGAGATTTACACAACTTACAAGATGATTTTGGATGCTATTCGTAAAGTGCCTACTGCCACTGTTCTCCTTAATGGAGACAGCCCACTTTTCTACAAGCCAGCTATTCCAAATCCTGTACAGTATTTTGGTTTTGACTTGGAGAAAGGTCCAGCCCAGCTGGCTCACTATAATACCGAAGGAATTCTCTGTCCTGACTGCCAAGGCATCCTCAAATATGAGCATAATACCTATGCAAACTTGGGTGCCTATATCTGTGAAAGCTGCGGATGTAAACGTCCTGATTTAGACTATCGCTTGACAGAACTGGTTAAGTTGACCAACAATCACTCTCGCTTTGTCATTGACGGACAAGAATACGGTATCCAAATCGGTGGTCTCTACAATATCTACAACGCCCTAGCTGCGGTTGCCATCGCCCGTTTCCTTGGTGCAGATTCACAACTAATCAAGCAAGGATTTGATAAGAGCCGTGCTGTCTTTGGACGCCAAGAAACCTTCCATATCGGTGACAAGGAATGTACCCTTGTCTTGATTAAAAATCCAGTCGGTGCGACCCAAGCTATCGAGATGATTAAACTAGCTCCTTACCCATTTAGCCTATCTGTCCTCCTAAATGCCAACTATGCAGATGGAATTGACACCAGCTGGATCTGGGATGCTGATTTTGAACAAATCACTGAGATGGACATTCCTGAAATCAACGCTGGCGGTGTTCGCCATTCTGAAATCGCTCGTCGTCTCCGAGTGACAGGCTATCCAGCTGATAAAATCACTGAAACAAGCAATCTGGAGCAAGTTCTCAAAACAATTGAAAACCAAGACTGCAAGCATGCCTATATCCTGGCTACCTATACTACTATGCTAGAATTCCGCGAACTGCTGGCTAGTCGTCAGATTGTTAGAAAGGAGATGAACTAATGGTTTATACTTCACTTTCCTCAAAAGATGGCAATTCCCTCTATCAGCTCAACATCGCCCACCTCTACGGAAACCTCATGAACACCTACGGGGACAATGGAAACATCCTCATGCTCAAGTACGTAGCTGAAAAACTAGGGGCCCATGTGACGGTTGACATCGTTTCACTTCATGATGATTTCGATGAAAATCACTACGACATTGCCTTTTTCGGTGGCGGCCAAGACTTTGAACAGAGTATCATTGCAGACGACCTACCTGCCAAAAAAGAAAGCATTGACAACTACATCCAAAACGACGGTGTGGTTCTAGCCATATGCGGTGGGTTCCAACTATTGGGTCAGTATTATGTTGAAGCTTCAGGGAGACGCATCGAAGGGCTAGGTGTCATGGACCACTACACCCTCAACCAGACCAATAACCGTTTTATCGGGGACATCAAGATTCATAATGAAGATTTCAATGAAACCTACTATGGATTTGAAAACCACCAGGGTCGTACCTTCCTCTCAGATGACCAAAAACCGCTAGGACAGGTTGTCTATGGAAATGGAAACAATGAAGAAAAGGTTGGTGAAGGGGTTCATTATAAGAATGTCTTTGGTTCTTACTTCCACGGACCTATCCTCTCTCGTAATGCCAATCTGGCTTATCGCCTAGTCACTACTGCCCTCAAGAAGAAATACGGTCAGGATATCCAACTCCCTGCCTACGAGGATATTCTCAGCCAAGAAATTGCTGAAGAATACAGCGATGTGAAGAGCAAGGCTGACTTTTCATAAATTAATACTCAATGAAAATCAAAGAGCAAACTAGGAAGCTAGCCGCAGGCTGTACTTGAGTACGGTAAGGCGACGCTGACGTGGTTTGAAGAGATTTTCGAAGAGTATAAGAAAAACTATATCAAAGAACTCCGTTATCATATCGGAGTTCTTTTTGTCTTTTCTTTTACCCTTCTCCCTTGCATTTTCTCTCTTTTTTTGCCAAAATAGAGGGGTAGAAAGAAGGTAGCATATGTCTAAATTACAACAAATCGTAACATATCTTGAATCAGAAAAACTAGACGTCGCTGTCGTATCTGACCCCGTCACAATCAATTACCTCACTGACTTTTACAGTGACCCCCATGAACGCCAAATGTTCCTTTTTGTCCTAGCAGATCAGGAACCTCTCCTCTTTGTCCCAGCCCTTGAAGTGGAACGTGCAAGCAGCACTGTTTCCTTCCCAGTTGTGGGCTATGTGGACTCTGAAAACCCATGGCAAAAAATGAAACATGCTCTTCCACAACTTGACTTCAAACGTGTCGCTGTCGAGTTTGACAATCTCATCTTGACCAAATACCATGGCTTGAAATCAGTTTTTGAAACTGCTGAGTTTAACAACCTCACACCTCGTATCCAACGCATGCGCCTTATCAAATCAGCTGATGAAGTGCAAAAAATGATGGTTGCAGGTCTCTATGCTGATAAGGCAGTTAATGTTGGTTTTGACAATATTTCTCTTGATAAGACTGAGACAGATATCATCGCCCAAATTGACTTTGCTATGAAACGTGAAGGCTATGAAATGAGCTTTGATACCATGGTCTTAACTGGTGATAATGCTGCAAATCCACACGGTATCCCAGCAGCAAACAAGGTTGAAAATAACGCCCTTCTCCTCTTTGACCTGGGTGTCCTCGTCAACGGCTATGCTTCAGATATGACCCGTACAGTCGCTGTCGGTAAACCTGACCAATTCAAGAAAGATATTTACAACTTGACTCTTGAAGCCCAACAAGCTGCTCTTGACTTTATCAAGCCAGGTGTAACTGCCCATGAAGTGGACCGTGCTGCTCGTGAGGTCATCGAAAAAGCTGGTTACGGAGAATACTTCAACCACCGTCTCGGTCACGGTATCGGTATGGATGTCCACGAATTCCCATCTATCATGGAAGGAAACGACATGGTCATCGAAGAAGGCATGTGCTTCTCTGTTGAACCAGGTATCTATATCCCTGGTAAAGTAGGTGTTCGTATTGAAGACTGCGGTGTTGTTACCAAGGATGGCTTTGACCTCTTTACAAGCACCAGCAAAGACTTGCTTTATTTTGATTAATATTCATCTAATACTCAATGAAAATCAAAAAGCAAACTAGGAAACTAGCCGCAGGTTGCTCAAAACACTGTTTTGAGGTTGTAGATAAGACTGATTAAGTCAGCTCAAAACACTGTTTTTAGGTTGTGGATAGAACTGACGAAGTCAGTAACCATATCTACGGCAAGACGACGTTGACGCGGTTTGAAGAGATTTTCGAAGAGTATAAAATCTTCCCACAATA
>CAUTTK010000075.1:0-7296 GCA_963541475.1 uncultured Streptococcus sp.
TTAACCGTTTTGATAAGATGAGGGGATCAGATGAAGAGAAGAAATACGAATTGGTGAGAGATTACCCAATTACCTCGGTATGGATTGAAATTGATACAGATAAGATGACGCAGGTGATTGATAATATTCTCAACAATGCCATCAAGTATTCTCCAGACGGTGGTAAAATCACAGTGACCATGAAGACGACTGATGATCAGATGATTTTATCCATCTCAGACCAAGGATTGGGTATTCCTAAGCAGGATTTGCCTCGTATCTTTGACCGTTTCTATCGTGTGGATCGTGCTAGAAGTCGTGCCCAGGGTGGAACAGGTCTGGGACTGTCTATTGCCAAAGAAATTATCAAACAACATAAGGGCTTTATTTGGGCCAAGAGTGAATATGGTAAGGGATCAACCTTTACCATTGTGCTCCCTTATGATAAGGATGCAGTGAAAGAAGAAGTCTGGGAGGACGAAGTAGAAGAATAGAATGAGTGAAATAGGCTTTAAATACAGTATTTTAGCGTCGGGTTCTAGTGGAAATTCCTTTTATCTGGAAACCCCAAAAAAGAAACTTTTAGTGGATGCAGGTTTATCGGGCAAAAAAATCACTAGCCTACTTGCTGAAATTAATCGCAAGCCAGAAGACTTGGATGCCATCTTGATTACCCATGAGCATTCAGACCATATCCATGGAGTGGGAGTTTTGGCTCGCAAGTATGGTATGGATTTGTATGCCAATGAAAAGACCTGGCAGGCTATGGAAAATAGTAAATATCTTGGCAAGGTGGATTCTTCGCAAAAGCATATCTTTGAGATGGGCAAAACCAAAACCTTTGGAGATATCGACATCGAGAGTTTTGGTGTGAGTCACGATGCGATCGCACCGCAGTTCTATCGCTTTATGAAGGATGATAAGAGTTTTGTCATTCTGACTGATACAGGTTACGTTAGTGACCGTATGGCAGGAATTGTCGCAAATGCGGATGGTTATCTCATAGAGTCCAATCATGATGTAGAGATTTTGCGAGCAGGTTCTTACGCTTGGCGACTCAAACAACGAATCCTATCGGATCTGGGCCACCTTTCTAACGAGGACGGTGCTGAAGCTATGATTCGTACCTTGGGAAACCGCACTAAGAAAATCTACCTTGGTCATTTATCTAAGGAGAACAATATCAAGGAACTGGCTCACATGACTATGGTTAATCAGCTAGCACAAGCTGATCTTGGAGTCGGGATAGACTTTAAGGTATATGATACCTCACCAGATACCGCAACACCATTGACAGATATATAAAAAGAAGGCGAGGGCCTTCTTTTTTATATCTTTTACAATCCAGCGAAATCTTTGATTTCTTGTGCTGACATTGAAGAGTCGCAACGGACATTGATTTGTCCATCTGCAATGTGAACGAAGCCTGGTACAGTTGGGATTCCGTAGCGTGAGCGGAATGCTTGCAACTCATTGAGTTGGCTTGGCTCTTCACTGTTGATGAAGTAGATGTGAGCTTTAGTTTCAGCTACGACACCTGCCAAGGTACCAGCAAATTTACGGCAGTAAGGGCAAGTTTTACGACCGATGAAGAAAGTTGCAGTTTCTTTTTTATCAAGAGCTTCTTGCGCACGCGCAACTGTAGTGACTTCAAGGTCTTTGATATTATCTAAAAATTGTTCCATGAGATTACCTCGCTTTCATTGATAAGTCTAGTATGCCATAAAGTTTCTAAAATTGCTTAGATTTGATACGAAAAAAAGATGAGATTGGTTGGTCTCATCTTTTATAGGATTTTATTTTACAAAAGCATTGATTTCTGCTTCGATGTTAGCAATCTTAGCTTGTGATTCTTCGTTAGTTTCGCCTACAACTGCAATGTAGAACTTGATTTTTGGTTCTGTCCCTGAAGGGCGAACGGCAATCCATGAACCGTCAGCAAGTGTATATTTCAACACATCACTTGGAGGAGTTGTCAAGTTTGTAACAGTTCCGTCAGCAGCAGTAGCAGTTTGAGCCTTGAAGTCTTCTACGACAGTGATAGCTGTTGCGTTCCATTCTTTTGGAGCATTGTTGCGGAATTTAGCCATAATCGCTTTGATTTGTTCAGCACCATCGACACCTGAAAGGGTAACAGAGATAGTCTTTTCTGCGTAGTAGCCGTACTCTTTGTAGATTTCTTCGATACCGTCTGCAAGTGTCAAACCACGTGAACGGTAGTAGGCAGCAAGTTCAGCAACGACAAGAACGGCTTGGATAGCATCTTTATCACGTACGAATGGTTTAATCAAGTAACCGAAGCTTTCTTCAAATCCCATCATGTAAGTGTGATTGTGTTTTTCTTCGAATTCTTGGATTTTTTCAGCGATAAATTTGAAACCTGTCAAGACGTTGAACATAGTTGCGCCGTAGCTTTCAGCAATCTTCGTTACCAAGTCAGTTGATACGATAGATTTACATAGGGCTGCATTTTCAGGAAGAGTTCCAGCGTTTTTGTGGGCTTCCAAGATGTATTTAGCCATGATAGCACCGATTTGGTTACCTGAAAGGTTGAGGTAGCTACCATCTTTTTGAAGAACTTCAACACCAACACGGTCAGCATCAGGGTCAGTTGCGACAAGAACATCTGCACCAACTTGACGACCAAGTTCTTCAGCAAGGGCAAAGGCTGCTTGGCTTTCTGGGTTTGGAGATTTTACAGTTGAGAAGTCTGGGTCAGCAGTTGCTTGTGCTTCAACGACTTGAACAGAGTCAAATCCTGCTTGGGCAAGAGCACGACGAGCCAACATTTCACCAGTACCATGGAGTGGTGTGTAGACAATCTTCATGTCTTTACCAAATTCTTCAATCAAGGCTGGGTTGATGTTTACGTCCTTAACTTCTTTGAGGTATTCAACATCGACAGCTTCGCCGATAACTTCAATTAAGCCAGAAGCTTTTTCAGCTTCCACATCAGCAACTTCAACTGCAAATGGGTTTTCGATTGCACGGATATAAGTAGTCAAAGCGTCTGCATCGTGTGGAGGCATTTGCCCACCGTCTTCACCGTAAACCTTGTAACCGTTAAATGGTGCAGGGTTGTGGCTGGCTGTGACCATGATACCCGCGAAACAGTTGAGGTGACGAACTGCAAATGATAGTTCTGGAGTTGGACGAAGGCTTTCAAATACGTAAGATTTGATACCGTGTTTAGCAAGAACTGCTGCAGATTCAAAGGCAAACTCAGGTGAGAAGTGACGGCTATCGTAGGCAATTGCCACACCACGTTCTTTTTCATTTCCACCTTTTGACTCAATCAAACGAGCCAATCCTTCAGTAGCTTGGCGAACAACGTAGATGTTGATGCGGTTTGTACCAGCACCAATCAAGCCACGCATACCTGCAGTACCAAATTCAAGACTTGTATAGAAGGCATCTTCCTTAGTTTTTTCGTCCATATTTTCCAAATCTTGACGAAGATAGTCAGGAAGCTCCGCAAAATCAACCCATTTCTGGTAATTTTCTTGGTAAGACATTGAAATTCTCCTTTTTGTAAATTGTTTTAACCGTTCACATTATAGCACTTTTTAGCGTTTTAGTAAAACGGTAGCATAATTTTCAGAAAAGTGGTGTCATATGCTGGTTTATCAAGTCTTGAATGCCTTAGGGAAACATGCTATACTGTTTGTATGATTATTTTACAAGCTAATAAAATTGAACGTTCTTTTGCAGGAGAGGTTCTTTTTGATAATATCAATCTGCAAGTTGATGAAAGAGACCGTATTGCCCTTGTTGGGAAAAATGGTGCAGGTAAGTCTACTCTTTTGAAGATTTTGGTTGGAGAAGAGGAGCCAACTAGTGGAGAAATCAATAAGAAAAAAGATATTTCTCTGTCTTACCTAGCCCAAGATAGCCGTTTTGAGTCTGAAAATACTATTTATGATGAAATGCTTCATGTCTTTGATGACTTGCGTCTAACGGAGAAACAACTTCGTCAGATGGAGTTGGAGATGGGAGAAAAGTCTGGTGAGGATTTGGATAAACTGATGTCAGATTACGACCGCTTATCTGAAAATTTTCGCCAATCAGGTGGCTTTACCTATGAAGCTGATATACGAGCGATTTTGAATGGATTCAAGTTTGACGAGTCTATGTGGCAGATGAAAATTGCGGAGCTTTCAGGTGGTCAAAATACTCGTTTGGCACTTGCTAAAATGCTCCTTGAAAAGCCCAATCTCTTGGTATTGGACGAGCCAACCAACCACTTGGATATCGAAACTATTGCCTGGCTAGAGAATTACTTGGTAAATTATAGCGGTTCTCTCATTATTGTCAGCCACGATCGTTATTTCTTGGATAAGGTTGCGACGATTACGCTGGATTTGACCAAGCATTCCTTGGATCGCTATGTGGGCAACTACTCTCGTTTTGTCGAGTTGAAAGAGCAAAAACTTCTAACTGAAGCCAAAAATTATGAAAAGCAACAGAAGGAAATTGCAGCTCTGGAAGACTTTGTCAATCGTAATCTAGTCCGAGCTTCAACGACCAAACGCGCCCAATCTCGACGCAAACAACTGGAAAAAATGGAGCGTTTGGACAAGCCTGAAGCTGGCAAGAAATCAGCCAATATGACCTTCCAGTCTGAGAAAATGTCGGGCAATGTTGTTTTGACTGTTGAAAATGCGGCTGTTGGCTATGATGGGGAAGTATTGTCAGAGCCTATCAGCCTAGACCTTCGTAAGATGAATGCTGTCGCCATCGTTGGTCCAAATGGAATCGGCAAGTCAACCTTTATCAAGTCTATTGTGGACCAGATTCCTTTTATCAAGGGTGAAAAACGCTTTGGGGCTAATGTTGAGGTGGGTTACTATGACCAAACCCAAAGTAAGTTGACACCAAGTAATACGGTGCTGGATGAACTCTGGAATGATTTTAAACTGACACCAGAAGTTGAAATCCGTAACCGTCTAGGTGCCTTTCTTTTCTCAGGAGATGATGTTAAAAAATCAGTTGGCATGTTGTCAGGTGGCGAGAAAGCTCGTTTGCTTTTGGCTAAATTGTCTATGGAGAACAACAACTTCTTGATTCTGGACGAGCCAACCAACCACTTGGATATTGATAGCAAGGAAGTGTTGGAAAATGCCTTGATTGACTTTGATGGAACCTTGCTCTTTGTCAGCCACGACCGTTACTTTATCAATCGTGTGGCAACTCATGTACTGGAATTGTCTGAGAATGGTTCAACTCTCTACCTTGGAGATTACGACTACTATGTTGAGAAGAAAGCAGAAGTAGAAATGACTCAGACTGAGGAAGATTCAACTAGTAATCAAGCAAACGAAGTAAGTACACTCAATGACTATCAGGCTCAAAAAGAAAGTCAAAAAGAAGTTCGCAAACTCATGCGACAAATTGAAAGTCTAGAAGCTGAAATCGAAGAGTTAGAAAGTCAAAGTCAAGCCATTTCTGAACAAATGTTGGAAACAAACGATGCCGACAAACTGATGGAATTGCAGGCTGAACTAGACAAAATTAGCCACCGTCAGGAAGAAGCCATGCTTGAATGGGAAGAATTATCAGAGCAGGTGGAATAGATGGAAAGGAATGTAATATTTTGTTTAAGATAAATTGGGACGATGCTTCTTATCATAATAATTCAGAAAAAAAAGAAAAAGATGTGGATACTTTTGTATTTTATTTAAATGATTGGAATGATTATAATTATTTAATAACATTTACTGTTTGCTATTATGATCAAAATTTGCAAGAGACACTTTTGGGAAACTATAGGATTTATAATCATAAGATAGAAGAACAAAAAGAGAGAAAGTTCGTCTTATTTCAAATTGAAAATGATATATTAGGAAATAATTTTTATATTTTTGATAGTAATGATCAAATAGAATCCTTAAATGAGATGTATTATTCGTTAGCTCAGAATATTTCTTTTTACCAAAAATTATATAATTTAGGTTCAGAATATTATGAGAAGTTTTTGAAAGTATTTCGAGATTTAACAGTTACAGCTTTACCTGAAGAAATTAAAGAGAATGAAGGAGTAAAGTATGCTCTCTTAAGAAATGATAGAATAACAAAAAATGTGGAAATTATTAAATTAAATCAACAACTTAAAGAAATTGATGAAAATTTGAATATTGGGAATTATGTATCTGTTATTTTAGAAATATTAAAAGATGGTCAATTAGATGGAGAGAAAAAAGAATATATTTCAAAAATAATTAAAAAATGTAATTATGATTTGTTGGATCGATTAGTCAGGGCTTACATAGAAAATTATGATGAAAACCAATCCTATGAGATATATAAATTTTTCCAGTCTCTGATTGATGAGACTGACTTTGAACAGTTGAAGTCAGAATTGGAAACTATTGAAAAAAATGAATTGAAAGAAATCTCGGATAGTGTAAAGAAGATAAAGAATAAGTTAAAATATAAACCCGAAGATAAAAACTTTGTTCACTACACCTCCTTAACTACATTAAAATTTTTGCTTTATAAACCTGATAACAAAAAACAAGATTCTAGCAAGTGTGATGAGAATGAAAATTATCCTAGATTACGGCTAAGTAATGCGCGACAGATGAATGATCCAAACGAAGGATATACATTTCTCAATCTCATAGGTATTGATAAAAATGACTTACCCAAAACTGATTATGATACATCACCGTTCTTCTTTGCTTCTATGACGCAAACTGGAGATAGTCAAAAGTTAGATGATAGTCTTCCAATGTGGAAACAATATGGTGATGATGCAAGAGGGATCTGTCTAACGTATCATAAAGAGTATATTGAAAATTTAATAAATGATGGAATTGAAATTTATAAAGTTTGTTATAATATTGATGAACTAAACCATGAAATAGAAGAAATAAAAAAAGTATTTAACAAAATCAAAGATCCTAAAGATGTCAAGGGACAAAATCTCTTTTCTTCAGCGTTGAACTTAATTGATGACATTCGTTATTTATTTAAAGATGCAGATTATAGTTATGAAAATGAATATAGGATTATTAAATCTTATGAAGGTAAAGAAGATGAGATTATTACTTGCGATAGTTCTAATAGTGTGATTCCTGGGATATATACTTATATTGACAAAGAACTAAAATATTCAAAAATTAAACTTGGTCCTAAATGTGATGATATTGATTTTGTTGCTCCCTATATAAAATTCGTTGATAGAAATATTGAAGTAACTAAGTCACAAATTTCTTATCGTTAATTTAAAGTGTTTTATTTTTGAAAAAGGGGAGTAAATAATGGAACATCTTGGAAAAGTATTTCGTGAATTTCGAACAAGTGGAAATTATTCTT
>CAUTTK010000076.1:0-7235 GCA_963541475.1 uncultured Streptococcus sp.
CTTGAAGTTGTGGAAGGAATGCAGTTTGACCGTGGTTACCTTTCACAGTACATGGTGACAGATAGCGAAAAAATGGTGGCTGACCTTGAAAATCCATACATTTTGATTACCGATAAGAAGATTTCAAATATCCAAGAAATCTTGCCACTATTGGAAAGCATTCTCCAAAGCAACCGTCCGCTCTTGATTATTGCGGATGATGTGGATGGTGAGGCTCTTCCAACCCTTGTATTGAACAAGATTCGTGGAACCTTCAACGTAGTAGCAGTTAAGGCACCTGGATTTGGTGACCGTCGCAAAGCCATGCTTGAAGATATAGCTATCTTAACAGGCGGAACAGTTATCACAGAAGACCTTGGTCTTGAGTTGAAAGATGCTACAATTGAAGCACTTGGTCAAGCAGCGAGAGTAACTGTGGACAAAGATAGTACTGTTATCGTAGAAGGTGCTGGAAATCCTGAAGCGATTTCTCACCGTGTTGCGGTTATCAAGTCTCAAATCGAAACCACAACTTCTGAATTTGACCGTGAAAAATTGCAAGAACGCTTGGCCAAATTGTCAGGTGGTGTTGCAGTTATCAAGGTCGGAGCTGCAACTGAGACTGAGTTGAAAGAAATGAAACTCCGCATTGAAGATGCCCTCAACGCTACTCGTGCAGCTGTTGAAGAAGGAATCGTTGCAGGTGGTGGAACAGCCCTTGTAAATGTTATCCCAGCCGTGGCTGATTTGGAATTGACAGGAGACGAAGCAACAGGACGCAATATTGTTCTCCGCGCCTTGGAAGAACCTGTTCGTCAAATCGCCCACAATGCAGGATTTGAAGGATCAATCGTTATTGATCGCTTGAAGAATGCTGAAATTGGTACAGGATTCAACGCAGCAACTGGCGAATGGGTCAACATGATTGATCAAGGGATTATCGACCCAGTTAAAGTGAGCCGTTCAGCACTTCAAAATGCAGCATCTGTAGCTAGCTTGATTTTGACTACAGAAGCAGTCGTAGCCAATAAACCAGAACCAGTGGCCCCAGCTCCAGCAATGGATCCAAGCATGATGGGCGGCATGATGTAAGCTTTCTATAGAAAACAACTTATAAAAAACACAAAAGGAGGGAATGCCTATCCCTCCTTTTTATGATATTCACTTCTAAATTGATTTGAGCTCTCTTAACTTATATGATAAAATAAGACTAGAAAAAGGAGAAGAACATGATCGATGTAGAAGAAATTCTGAGCAAGATGAACCCCAATCAGAAGATTAATTATGACCGTGTCATGCAGAAGATGGTACAAGTATGGGAGAAAAATGAGCAACGGCCAACTATTCTCATGCATGTTTGCTGTGCCCCTTGCAGTACCTATACTCTAGAATATTTGACCAAGTATGCAGATGTGACCATCTATTTTGCCAATTCTAATATCCATCCCAAGGCAGAATACCACAAGCGAGCTTATGTCACCAAGAAATTTGTCAGTGATTTCAATGAGCGGACAGGAAATACAGTCCAGTACCTAGAAGCTCCCTATGAACACAATGAATATCGTAAGTTAGTCAGAGGACTAGAGGAAGAGCCAGAAGGTGGCGACCGTTGTAAGGTTTGCTTTGACTACCGCCTGGATAAAACAGCGCAAGTGGCTATGGATTTAGGTTTTGACTACTTCGGTTCGGCTTTAACCATCAGTCCTCATAAGAATTCTCAAACCATCAACAGCATTGGAATCGATGTGCAAAAAATTTATACAACCTACTATCTTCCAAGTGATTTCAAGAAAAATCAAGGCTACAAACGTTCAGTGGAGATGTGTGAAGAGTATGGTATCTACCGTCAATGTTATTGTGGATGCGTCTATGCAGCTCAAGCCCAGAATATTGATCTGGTTCAAGTTAAGAAGGATGCCACAGCTTTCTTGCTGGATAAGGATGTTGAAAAAGACTATTCCCATATCAAATTTACTGTTACTAAATTAGACATATAAACGAAAACTTGCCTCACGGCAGTTTTTTTGCTAGTAGAAAAGCGGTAGATAGAAATCGTTGGACTAATTTTTGAATTTCTAGTCCAAGATTTGTGAGTCTTCAACAAGCCTTGGACTTTTAAAAAATGAAGTTATGCTATGCTTAAACAAGATTTTTAAATCAAAACGAGCAATTATCGGTTCAAACCTTTTCAAAAGAAGAACGGATAAATTAATCGATGCTTTGTTTTTGAGTTAGGAAGTAAAGCATGCTAAACTGAGTCGTGAGAATAAATTTCTTTATAGAAATGTATTGTAACTCTGCTATAATGGAATATTCCTTTTTTGCATTTATACAACTTATTTAACACTATCTTTATTCTTGTGATATAATGTCAAATTATAGAGTGGAGGTCATTTAAAATGATTGATGAAGTAATTGAACAATATAAAAGTCATGATAATCTTGATATTCGAGTAGAATTGCATAAGAAGTATTCAAGAAATAAATTAGGGTTTAATAATTGGATATTTTCCAACTACCAAATTACTGATGAAGTAAAGGTTCTAGAATTGGGATGTGGTACAGGAGAACTATGGAAAAGTAATAGTGATTCTATAGATAAAATGAAGCAGTTGATTGTTACAGATTTTTCTAAAGATATGGTGAAAACCACGAAGTCAGTGATTGGAAATAGAGACAATGTCAACTATGAGATAATGGATATTCAAAAGATTTCTTTTGAGAGTGAAACCTTTGATATTGTTATTGCTAATATGCTTCTACATCATGTGAATGATATTCCTAAAACTCTCTCTGAGGTGAATAGGGTCTTAAAAAACGAAGGAATTTTTTACTGTGCTACATTTGGTGAAAATGGAGTTGTAAATTATTTGGCAAGTTTATTTAAAGATGAGGTTAATCAAGATTTAGAAAATAAAACGTTTACTTTACAAAATGGTAAAAGGTACCTGAGTAGGTATTTTAACTCTGTCGATACATTACTCTATGATGATGAGTTACAGGTAACTAGTATAGATGACCTAGTTAAATACATCCAATCGTTTAAAGGAATTTCAGAAATAGGTTCACTAGAAGAGGAAATAATACGTAAAAGATTGGAAAGTGAGTTTAATAATGGTATGTTGATCATTCCTAAAGAATATGGTATGTTTATCGCTCGAAAAGAAAGTTAAGGGAAAGAAGTGTGAAGAATTACGGAGAAGCTTTTCGATATTTTAGAAAATTAAACGGATATTCTTTAGAGTATGCTGCAGCTAATTCTATATCAAAATCTCAACTTTCTAGATTTGAAAGAGGAGAAAATGAAATTTCTCTTTCAACGTTCTTTAAATTATTATCAAATATCAATGTTTCGATAGAGAATTTTTGTAATTACCTAGAACATTATAAAAGATCGGAGCTCGATGATTTTTGGGTTAATTTATCTCCGAATTTTTATAGTTTGAATACTAAAGGATTGGAGGAAATAAAAAATGAGCAACAAAAACTTTTTGAGAAGAGTGGGGAAAAAACTCATAAAATAAATACAATTATGGTTCAGGGATTATTAAATCAGATAGATTGTAATTATGTAGTTAGTAGAGAAGATCTAAATTTAGTATATGACTATTTATTCCAGAAGGAACGATGGGAGTCCTATGAGATAACGCTGATTGGTAATTTATATCATCTTTTTGAGATAGATTATATTTACAGGGTCGGAAAAGAAATACTAGAGCGTACACATTATTACGAAAAAATCGGCAAGAATAGAAATTTAGTTGTGTCATCTTGTTTAAATTTTTGGTTCTGTTGCCTTGAAAATTCACATCTAATATATGCAGACTACTTTGAAATGAAATTAAAGAAATTATTAAAAGATGACACAAAAGTTTTTGAAAAATCTACATTCAAATTTGTAGAAGGATATAAAATATATCTGACTGAATCTAAAGAATCTGGAATTAAGCAAATGCAAAATGTTATTAAATATTTTGAGTTTATTGAGTCTAAAAATATTGCTTTATATTTTCAAAAACGATTAAATGAGCTGGTAGATTAAATAGCATTTTCTCTATAAAGATATTATTTTTAAAATGTTGTGCTAAATGATTGATGCTAGGTGGAAATACAAAAAATAAATTATTTGATACGAAGTTGACCTGTATTTTTTATACTAATCATCTTCGTATTTTTTGTATTAAACGAGATAAGTTTGTTGTAAACTTACAAGGAACAGAGACATTAAAAAATAATAGTATATCTATTTGTTTTATATATTTTACAAATTCTGCATAAATCTTTTTCTAGTAAGGTGTTGTAACTCTGCTATAATGGATTTATTCCTTTTTTGTTTTTACACAATTTATTTTGCACTGCCAAAAAAACAAGGTCAGGATTTTATTCCTGACCTTTGACAACTTTACCGATTCTTTAGTTCTACATAGCGCTTGTACCAAATGTTTACATAGGCTTCTGAGAAAGGACCACGTCCATTATTAATCCAATCAACAAGAATTTTGACATGTTCTTTTAAAATATAGTCCAAGTCATCAGAATAATTCATTTTGCGTTTGTGACGCTCATACTCCTCAACGTCCAAGAGACGCTTCTCTCCATCTGTAAAAATTTTAACATCCAAATCATAATCAATATACTTCAGTGCTTCTTCATCCAGATAGTAGGGGCTAGCAATATTGCAATAGTAGGAAATTCCATTATCACGAATCATGGCAATGATATTAAACCAATATTTCTTGTGAAAGTAAACAATAGCTGGTTCTCGAGTAACCCAACGACGACCATCACTTTCGGTAACAAGTGTATGATCGTTGACACCAATAATGGCGTTTTCTGTTGTTTTTAGTACCATGGTGTCCCGCCAAGTTCGGTGGAGACTCCCATCATGCTTATAACTTTGAATTGTAATAAAGTCGCCTTCTTTTGGAAGCTTCATAACTAACCAACTTTCTACAATTTATAAGTTTATCGTTTACTATTGTACCATAAAATTACCTAAAATCTGTGAATTTTACATGAAAATATTAAAGATATTCTCTGAGAGCGCTTGCTATATCCGAAAAATCGTAGCCCTTTCGTGCTAAAACTTGGGTTAAACGCTGTTTAAGTTCGTATCCTTCATATTTTCGGGAATACTTGGCATATTGCTTATCAAGTTCCTTGAAGATGAGTTCCTGAGTCGTTTCTTGGTCAACTTGACTATCCAAGTCGTCAAAGGCAACTTTAGCATCAGAGTAAGAGAAG
Organism: uncultured Streptococcus sp.; assembly: GCA_963541475.1. GTDB lineage: Bacteria > Bacillota > Bacilli > Lactobacillales > Streptococcaceae > Streptococcus. The sequence goes on from CAUTTK010000076.1 coordinate 5,224, forward strand.
CCCTTGTTGGTCAGGTTCTGGATGATCTTATCTTGCAAGGTACGAGCTGGAAGTTTTCCCTCATATTTTTTCAATAGTTTATTAGCTACACGTTGAGCAACTTCCGAAAAATCAAATTCTTTCAGAATCTCTTCTATAGTAGATTTTGAAATTCCTTTTTGTGCTAATTTCTGAGTCAGTACATAAGGCCCCTTGTCTCCTGAAAGTTGATTGGCATTGATGATAGTATAAGCGTACTGGCTATCATTAATCCACTTATCTTCTTTAAGATTAGCAATGACTTGAGAAACTATTTTTGCATCAATATCATATTTTTTTAGATATTCACTGACCTCTTTTTCAGTACGTGCTTTAAATGATAAGTGGTAGAGGGCTAGATTCTTACCATAAGAAAATTTGGCAAAGTCCTGAATCTCTTTCAATTCTTCTTGGCTTATCACCTTATCTCTAGATAACATAAAACGAACAATTGTGTCTTCGGTGATATAGCATTTATCGTCATTATCAAGCTCCATCAGATAGAGTCTTTTTTTCTTTTCAAGTTTTGTGATTTTCATAGTTCTATTATAACTCAAAATGTGATAAGATAGGGATATGAATCTGAAAGTGAAACAAAAAATACCATTAAAAATTAAGCGCATGGGAATTAATGGTGAGGGAATCGGCTTTTACCAAAAAACATTAGTCTTTGTGCCTGGTGCTCTCAAAGGAGAAGATATCTATTGTCAGATTACTTCTATTAAACGTAACTTTGTTGAGGCAAAATTACTAAAGGTTAATAAGAAGTCTAAATTTCGAGTTGTGCCGGCTTGTACTATTTACAATGAGTGCGGAGGCTGCCAAATCATGCACCTGCATTATGATAAGCAGCTGGAGTTCAAGACGGACTTGCTTTATCAAGCGCTGAAAAAATTTGCCCCTATAGGATACGAAAATTATGAAATCCGCCCGACGATTGGTATGCAGGAGCCAAAGTACTACCGTGCTAAGTTACAATTTCAGACTCGAAAATTTAAAAATCAGGTCAAGGCAGGTCTGTATGCACAAAACTCTCATTATTTGGTAGAGTTGAAAGACTGCCTAGTACAAGATAAGGAAACTCAAGTGATTGCTAATCGTCTAGCAGAATTACTTACTTATCACCAGATTCCAATCACGGATGAGAGAAAAGTTCTAGGTGTTAGAACGATAATGGTCCGACGAGCAAGAAAGACTGGACAGGTTCAGATTATTATTGTTACAAACCGTCAGCTTAATTTAACCCAACTAGTAAAAGACTTAGTTGAAGATTTTCCAGAGGTTGTGACAGTAGCTGTTAATACAAATACAGCTAAAACCAGTGAGATTTATGGTGAAAAGACAGAGATTATCTGGGGAGAAAAGAGTATTCAAGAAGGTGTACTCGATTATGAATTTTCACTATCTCCTCGAGCTTTCTATCAACTAAATCCTGAACAAACAGAAGTCCTCTATAGCGAGGCGGTAAAAGCGCTGGATGTTGATAAAGAAGACCATTTGATTGATGCTTATTGTGGAGTTGGAACGATTGGATTTGCCTTCGCAAAGAAAGTTAAAACACTCAGAGGTATGGATATTATTCCAGAAGCCATTGAAGACGCTAAGCGAAATGCTAAAAGAATGGGATTTGACAACACACATTACGAAGCAGGAACGGCAGAAGAGATTATTCCTCGTTGGTACAAGGAAGGCTACCGAGCAGATGCTCTGATTGTGGACCCACCACGTACAGGTCTGGATGATAAGTTATTAGATACTATTCTTACTTATGTACCAGAAAAAATGGTTTATATTTCTTGTAATGTTTCGACCTTGGCTCGTGATTTAGTGCGCTTAGTAGAAGTCTATGATCTTCGTTATATCCAGTCGGTCGATATGTTTCCACATACAGCTCGAACGGAAGCAGTTGTAAAATTAATTAAAAAAGATTAAAAAAGTAGTTGACAAAGTTAGAAAAGGCTGTATAATAGTAAGAGTTGAAAATAACAACTCTG
>CAUTTK010000077.1:0-7197 GCA_963541475.1 uncultured Streptococcus sp.
TGCTTATCAAGCCCTTTATGCGACTTATGAACAATTCCAACATACCTATGCCAAAACCTTGCAAACAAATGTTAAGGTTCAAAACTATCGTGCAAAAGTTCGCAACTACAAGAGTGCTCGTCATGCAGCTCTCGCAGCAAATTTTGTTCCAGAAAGTGTTTATGATAATTTGGTAGCAGCAGTTCGCAAGCATTTGCCCCTCTTGCATCGTTACATTGAGCTTCGTTCAAAGATTTTGGGGATTTCAGATCTCAAGATGTACGATGTCTACACACCGCTTTCATCTGTTGAATACAGTTTTACCTACCAAGAAGCCTTGAAAAAGGCAGAAGAGGCCTTGGCAGTCTTGGGTGAAGATTATTTGAGCCGTGTTAAACGTGCCTTCAGCGAGCGTTGGATTGATGTTTACGAAAACCAAGGCAAGCGTTCAGGTGCCTACTCTGGCGGTTCTTACGATACCAATGCCTTTATGCTCCTTAACTGGCAGGACAATCTAGACAATCTCTTCACCTTAGTCCATGAGACTGGTCACAGTATGCATTCAAGCTATACTCGCGAAACGCAGCCTTATGTTTACGGAGATTACTCTATCTTCTTGGCTGAGATTGCTTCAACAACAAACGAAAATATCTTGACGGAGAAATTATTGGAAGAAGTGGAAGACGATGCAACACGCTTTGCTATTCTCAATAATTTCTTAGATGGTTTCCGTGGAACAGTTTTCCGACAAACTCAATTTGCTGAGTTTGAACACGCGATTCACCAAGCGGATCAAAATGGTGAAGTCTTGACCAGCGATTTCCTAAATAAACTCTACGCAGACTTGAACCAAGAGTATTATGGTTTGAGCAAGGAAGACAATCCTGAAATCCAATACGAGTGGGCACGTATTCCACACTTCTACTATAACTACTATGTATATCAATATTCAACAGGTTTTGCAGCAGCCTCAGCCTTGGCTGAAAAGATTGTCCATGGTAGTCAAGAGGATCGTGACCGCTATATCGACTACCTCAAGGCAGGGAAGTCTGACTATCCACTTAATGTCATGAGAAAAGCTGGTGTTGATATGGAGAAGGAAGACTATCTCAACGATGCTTTTGCAGTCTTTGAACGTCGTTTGAATGAGTTTGAAGCCCTTGTTGAAAAATTGGGATTGGCATAAGATGGTTGAATCATATAGTAAGAATGCCAACCATAACATGCGTCGTCCTGTTGTCAAGGAAGAAATTGTGGACTTGATGCGCCAGCGCCAAAAGCAAGTCACAGGTTCTTTGAAAGAATTGGAAAACTTTGCTCGTAAGGAAAATATTCCCATCATCCCCCATGAAACGGTTGCTTATTTCCGTTTTCTCATGGAAACCATGCAGCCTAAAAATATTCTGGAAATTGGTACGGCTATCGGTTTTTCAGCTCTCTTGATGGCTGAACATGCGCCAAAGGCCAAGATTACAACCATTGACCGCAATCCAGAAATGATTGGTTTTGCCAAGGAAAATTTTGCCCAATTTGATAGTCGCAAGCAAATCACGCTTTTAGAAGGAGATGCGGTAGATATCTTGTCTAACCTGACAGAGTCCTATGATTTCGTCTTTATGGATTCAGCCAAGTCTAAATACATCGTCTTTCTGCCAGAAATCCTCAAACATTTGGAAGTTGGAGGTGTGGTTGTCTTGGATGACATTTTCCAAGGTGGTGATGTTGCCAAGGATATTATGGAAGTCCGTCGTGGCCAGCGAACCATTTATCGAGGCCTTCAAAGACTATTTGATGCAACCTTAGACAATCCAGGACTCACCGCAACATTAGTCCCTCTGGGAGACGGCATTCTCATGCTTCGTAAAAATCTAGCAGATGTTCAATTGCCTGACAGCGAATGATTTTCAGAAAAATTTAAGAAAATATAGTAAAATAGATAGGGTAACACTTATCTCAAAGGAGTAGACATGAAGAAAAAACTATTGGCAGGTGCCATTACACTATTATCAGTAGCAACTTTAGCAGCTTGTTCGAAAGGTTCAGAAGGAGCAGACCTTATTAGCATGAAAGGGGATGTCATCACAGAACATCAATTTTATGAGCAAGTGAAAAGCAACCCTTCAGCTCAACAAGTGTTGTTGAACTTGACCATCCAAAAAGTGTTTGAGAAACAATATGGTTCAGAAGTAGATGACAAAGAAGTCAACGACACCATCACCGAAGAAGAAAAACAATATGGTGACAACTACCAGCGTGTCTTGTCACAAGCAGGCATGACTCTTGAAACACGTAAAGCTCAAATTCGTACAAGTAAATTAGTTGAGTTGGCAGTTAAGAAGGCAGCAGAAGCTGAATTGACAGATGATGCTTATAAGAAGGCCTTTGATGAATATACTCCAGATGTAACGGCTCAAATCATTCGTCTTGATAATGAGGATAAAGCGAAAGAAGTCCTCGAAAAAGCTAAGGCAAGTGGTGCAGACTTTGCTCAATTAGCCAAAGATAACTCAACTGATGAGAAAACTAAAGCGAATGGTGGAGAAATCACCTTTGATTCTGCTTCAACAGAAGTACCAGAACAAGTTAAGAAAGCAGCTTTCGCTTTAGATGTAAACGGTGTTTCTGATGTGATTAAAGCCACTGGCACACAAGCCTATAGTAGCCAATATTACATTGTAAAACTCACTAAGAAAACAGAAAAATCATCTAATATTGATGACTACAAAGAAAAATTAAAAACTGTTATCTTAACCCAAAAACAAAACGATGCGACATTTGTTCAAAGCATTATCGGAAAAGAATTGCAAGCTGCAAATATCAAGGTTAAAGACCAAGCCTTCCAAAATATTTTCACTCAATATATCGGCAGTGGAGATTCAAGCTCAAGTAGTTCATCAAAAGAATAAAACAGAAAAGAGCCAAGTGCTCTTTTTCTTATGAGAAAATCTTCTATCTTAAGGATAAGAGTTTTTTTCTTTCGGAAAAAATGGTATAATAGCAATCAAAACTAGAAAATAAACGGAATTTGGGAATAATTTCTTTTGTTCTCATTAGATTGGTGATACTATGAAGATTAGTAAGAGGCACCTATTAAACTATTCTATCCTAGTTCCTTACTTACTTTTATCTATTTTGGGCTTGATTGTAGTCTATTCTACAACTAGTGCCATTCTAATCGAAGAAGGTAAAAGTGCCCTGCAATTGGTTCGAAGTCAGGGAATGTTTTGGGGCTTTAGTTTAATATTGATTGCCTTGATATATAAGCTGAAACTGAATTTTTTAAGAAAAGAACGACTTTTATTTATTGTTATGTTTGTTGAGCTAATCTTATTAGCTCTGGCTCGTATAATTGGTACGCCAGTCAATGGAGCCTATGGTTGGATTTCAGTAGGATCTTTGACCATTCAACCAGCTGAGTATTTGAAGATTATTATCGTCTGGTACCTGGCTCAACGCTTTTCAAAACAACAGGATGAAATTGCTGTTTATGATTTCCAAGTTTTAACTCAAAATCAATGGCTTCCTCGTGCTTTTAATGATTGGCGCTTTGTCCTCTTGGTAATGATAGGAAGTCTGGCTATTTTCCCAGATTTGGGGAATGCTACTATCCTAGCTTTGGTTGCCTTGATTATGTATACAGTTAGTGGAATTGCTCATCGTTGGTTTATAGCCTTTATTGGTCTTTTATTTGGAGTTTCGGCCCTTTCCTTAACAGCTATTGATATGACAGGGGTTGATAAGTTTTCAAAAGTTCCAGTATTTGGATATGTGGCTAAGCGTTTCAGCGCCTATTTTAATCCCTTTGCTGATTTGGCAGGAGCTGGTCACCAACTCGCAAATTCCTATTTTGCCATGGTCAATGGTGGCTGGTTTGGTCTAGGTTTAGGGAACTCAATCGAAAAACGTGGCTATTTACCAGAAGCCCATACAGACTTTGTATTTTCAATTGTCATTGAAGAGTTTGGATTTGTGGGGGCCAGCTTGATTTTAGCCCTTGTCTTTTTCTTAATTTTGCGAATTATCCTAGTCGGTATTCGTGCTAAGAATCCCTTTAATTCTATGATGGCGATTGGAGTTGGGGGGATGATGTTGGTACAGGTCTTTGTTAATATCGGTGGAATTTCTGGTATTATTCCTTCAACGGGAGTTACCTTCCCTTTCCTATCGCAAGGAGGGAACAGCCTCCTAGTCTTGTCTGTAGCCATTGCCTTTGTCTTAAACATTGATGCCAGTGAAAAGCGTGCCCAATTATATGAGGAGTTAGAAGCTCACTCATCACACTATATGTAGAGCTGATAGTGGAAAGGATTACCTATGTCTCTTCAAAAATTAGAAAACTATAGTAATAAAGCTGTCGTGCAAGAAGAAGTATTGATTTTAACAGAATTGTTAGAAGATATCACTAAAAATATGCTTGCCCCAGAGACTTTTGATAAAATCATGCAGTTGAAAGAATTGTCAACTCAAGAAGATTATCAAGGATTGAACCAATTAGTTACTAGTCTGACAAATGATGAAATGGCTTATATTTCACGCTATTTCTCAATTTTGCCTCTCTTGATTAATATTTCAGAAGATGTGGATTTGGCATATGAAATCAACCACCAAAATAATATCGATCAAGATTATCTTGGTAAGTTGTCAGCAACAATCAAAATGGTTGCAGAAAAAGAAAATGCGGTTGAAATTCTAGAACACTTAAATGTTGTCCCTGTTTTGACAGCCCATCCAACGCAAGTGCAACGTAAGAGTATGTTGGATTTGACCAACCATATCCACACCCTCTTGCGTAAGTACCGTGATGTGAAATTAGGCTTGATTAATAAGGAAAAATGGCATAATGATCTCCGTCGTTACATTGAGATTATCATGCAGACAGATATGATTCGTGAAAAGAAATTGAAAGTAACCAATGAAATCACGAATGTTATGGAATACTACAATAGTTCATTCCTGAAGGCAGTTCCTCATTTGACTGCTGAGTACAAGCGTTTGGCTAAAAAACACGGTTTGGAGTTGAAACATCCTAAACCAATTACCATGGGTATGTGGATTGGTGGAGACCGTGATGGGAATCCCTTTGTGACTGCAGACACCTTAAAACAATCTGCTATGACCCAGTGTGAAGTCATCATGAATTACTATGATGAAAAGATTTACCAACTTTATCGTGAGTTCTCTCTCTCAACCAGTATTGTCAATGTGAGCAAGCAAGTTAGAGAAATGGCTCGTCAATCCAAGGATAACTCGATCTACCGTGAAAAAGAGCTTTACCGTCGTGCCTTGTTTGATATTCAATCAAAAATCCAAGCGACAAAAACCTATCTGATTGAAGATAAGGAAGTTGGGGCTCGCTATGAAACAGCTAATGATTTTTATAAAGATTTAATTACCATCCGTGATTCCCTCTTGGAAAACAAGGGAGAAGCACTAATTTCTGGTGATTTTGTTGAGCTGATTCAGGCAGTTGAAATTTTTGGTTTCTATTTGGCCTCCATCGACATGCGTCAAGATTCTAGTGTTCATGAGGCCTGTGTAGCCGAACTATTGAAATCAGCAGGAATTCATTCTCGTTACAGCGAACTAAGTGAAGAGGAAAAATGCCAGCTTCTCTTAAAAGAATTAGAAGAAGATCCACGCATTCTTTCGGCTACTCATGTTGAAAAATCAGAGTTACTTGAAAAAGAATTGGCCATCTTTAAGGCTGCCCGTAATTTGAAAGATAAGTTGGGTGACGATGTTATTCGTCAGACCATTATTTCACATGCAACTAGCGTATCAGACATGCTGGAATTGGCTATCTTACTAAAAGAAGTAGGACTAGTTGATAAAGAAAGAGCCCGTGTCCAAATTGTCCCTCTCTTTGAAACAATTGAGGACTTGGACCATTCAGAAGAAACTATGAGAGAATACCTTTCTCTTGGTCTTGCCAAAAAATGGATTGCTTCGCGCAATAACTACCAAGAAATCATGCTTGGCTATTCTGATAGTAATAAAGATGGTGGTTACTTATCATCATGTTGGACCCTCTACAAGGCTCAACAACAATTGACTGCTATTGGAGATGAATTTGGCGTTAAGGTTACCTTCTTCCATGGTCGTGGTGGTACTGTCGGTCGTGGTGGTGGACCAACTTATGAAGCTATTACCTCTCAACCGCTCAAGTCTATCAAGGATCGTATCCGTTTGACGGAGCAGGGTGAAGTAATTGGCAATAAATACGGTAACAAAGATGCTGCCTATTATAACCTTGAAATGTTGGTTTCAGCAGCTATTAACCGTATGATTACTCAGTGGAAGAGTGATACTAATACCTCAAATCGCTATGAGGCTATTATGGATCAAGTAGTGGACCGTAGTTATGATATTTACCGAGACCTAGTCTTTGGGAATGAACACTTCTATGATTATTTCTTTGAGTCAAGTCCTATTAAGGCCATTTCCAGCTTTAATATCGGTTCTCGTCCAGCTGCTCGTAAGACTATTACAGAAATCGGTGGTTTGCGTGCCATTCCTTGGGTCTTCTCATGGTCACAAAGTCGCGTCATGTTCCCTGGTTGGTATGGTGTCGGTTCAAGCTTCAAGGAATTTATCGATAAAAATCCAGAAAATATCGCTATCTTACGAGATATGTACCAAAATTGGCCTTTCTTCCAGTCTCTCCTTTCAAATGTCGATATGGTCTTGTCAAAATCAAACATGAATATTGCTTTTGAATATGCTAAGTTATGTGAAGATGATCAAGTGAAGGCTATTTATGATACTATTTTAGACGAATGGCAATTAACGAAAAATGTTATCCTAGAGATTGAAGGGTATGACGAATTATTAGCTGAAAATCCATATCTGAAAGCAAGTTTGGATTACCGTATGCCATACTTTAATATCCTCAACTATATCCAGTTGGAGTTGATTAAACGACAACGTCGAGGAGAATTGTCAAGCGATCAAGAAAAATTAATCCATACAACCATCAACGGAATTGCGACAGGATTGCGTAATTCAGGCTGATACCGATCAAACTTCCTCTTTTCTATAGGGGAAGTTTTTGAATAGGTAAATTCCCAAACTAAGTTCCACCGCTAATCCAAGTGGAAGTTAGTCTGATAAAAATTGTAAAAACCAGTGGAAATCCGTGTCAGGGTAAGTTCCACTGGTTTTAATCATGCTTGATTTTATTGCTTTTGTAACCAAAAAGAATCGAAAAAAAGAGCGCAC
>CAUTTK010000078.1:0-7119 GCA_963541475.1 uncultured Streptococcus sp.
CTAAAAAACAAAAAAGAGAACTAAACTAGCCCTCCTATAGAACAATCCCCCAAGCCTTAACGCTCGGGGGATTGATTTTTGTACAATATAATTAGTTTATACATGATTAATCATTAGGAACAAACCATAAGCCTTTATTGTTTTTTTCCAAATATTCCTTAAACTCTTTTGAGTGATAAGCTGCTTTTATATCTTTAGCCCATTGACTATTTTTATTTTCCTCTTTTACTACTACTTGTAAAATCAAATGATCTAATATATCTTCTTGTAACAATGCACTTGAAGCATCAATCCCTGCACTATAAACAATACTTCCAGTAATAACCGCGAAATCAAAGTCATCTAATGCTCGTGGGATATTTGCTGAGTCCATTTCTGTAATCTCAAGTTGATAAGGATTTTCAACAATGTCATCTTTCGTCAATTTCGAAACAGATGCATTTGGATCCATTTTTAACCAACCAGCCTTTTCAAGCAACTTGTAAGCTCGAGCTGTATTCGAAGCATCACTAGGAATGGCAATTTTAGCACCTTTTGAAATAGCTTTTAAATCTTTATGCTTAGATGAGAAGATACCTGCTGGAATTGTTGGAATTTTACTAATAGCAACAAGATTTCCATTTTGCGTCTTATTGAAATTTTCCATATAAGCAGTATGTTGTTCGACATTGACATCAATCTCACCTTCATTTAGAGCTGTATCATTCTGTAGTAAGTCTGAGAATTCCACTACTTTAAATTGATACCCTTCTTTTTCTAATATGGGAATAATCGCATCCTCAAATAAGACTGTATAAGGTCCTGCTGCCTTCCCATACTTAATAACTTTCTTATCAGAAGGTTGCTCTTTTGTAGCTTCTTTACTCCCACTATTTGTTGAACATGCTACTAAAAACAGTAGCCCTACTAAAAATAGAATCACACTTGTTAGTTTTTTCATTGATTTCACCTTTTCTTCTATCTAAATTTATGAGATAAATAATTTCCAATTGCTTGAATCAGTTGCACAATCACAATTAAAATCACGACTGTAGCAAACATCAAAGGGGTATTAAAGCGCTGATAACCATAGGTTAAAGCCAAATCACCAACTCCCCCACCTCCAATCGTACCTGCCATAGCTGTTGCTCCAAGCAAACCAATTGTTCCTGTTGTCAAAGCTAAAATAAGCGAAGCTTTTGCTTCTGGTAATAGAAAATACCAAATAATCTGCAATGTACTAGCTCCCATTGCTTGAGCTGCCTCTAATACACTAGATTTCACTTCCAATAAAGAAGCCTCAATCAAGCGAGATAGATAAGGCGCGATATACAAAACTAAGGGAACAATGGCTGCCGTAGTGCCAATCCGAGTCCCCACAACAATTTTTGTTACTGGAGCTATAAACACCAATAGAATAACAAAAGGAACTGAACGGACAATATTTACAATACCATTAATAATCCAAAATACGATCAAATTTTCCCTTAGACCCCCTTTTCTGCATAAAGTCATTACTAAGCCCAATGGAATCGCCAGTAACATTCCAAAAAATAAGGACCAACCAATCATATAGATGGTCTGATTCGCTGATTCAACTAATTTATCACTACTGATTTGTAGCCAATCCTTCACCATACACAACCCTCTCTATTGACACTTGATTTTTACGAATATAGTTCTCCACATCTTTGAGTAAATTTTCTTCTCCTTCAATTTGGAGAAACAAAATTCCTAAAACAGTTTCCCCTACTTCATTTACAGAAGCAGATAAAATTCGCGTCGAAACCTTATATTCTTTATTGATTCTTGATAGAAGATCTTGTTCTGAATTCTCCCCTAAAAAAGTCAATCTATAGATAGGGTATCGTTGATCAAGCCTTTTTAAAATACTTCGGGGAATATTGTGATTTACAATGGTTTGAATAAAACTTCTGGTCAAGTCGTTCTTTGGAGACGTGAATAAGTTTACAACACTTCCTTGTTCTACAATTTTCCCATGCTCCATGACAGCCATTTTATTGCAAATCTCCTTTACAACTTCCATTTCATGAGTAATCAACAAAATCGTAATTCCAAAATTTTGATTGATTTTTTTTAATAATTTCAAGATAGATTGTGTTGTTTTAGGATCTAAAGCGCTTGTTGCCTCATCACATAGTAGAATCTCTGGATTGGTAGCTAAAGCCCTAGCTATACCTACCCGTTGTTTTTGCCCTCCTGACAATTTATTTACTGGAACGTCCTTTTTATCCTTTAAGTTCACAAAATCAAGTAGCTCTTCTACTCTTTGATCGATATCATTCTTACTTTTTCTTAATAATAGCAAAGGAAGGGCAATATTTTGAAATACTGTTCTTGTTTCCAACAAACTAAACTGTTGAAATACCATTCCAATTTTTTTTCGAAGTTGATTGAGCTCTCTTTCTGTCAAATCTTTGATTCGCCTACCTGCAACAATAACATCTCCCTCATTCGGCTTCTCTAGTCCATTTACCATTCTTAGTAATGTTGATTTACCAGCACCTGAATAACCTATAATTCCAAAAATATCACCCTTTTCAATTCTTAGCGAAATTTTATCTAGGGCAGTAACCGTGTTTTGTTTAGTTTGAAACTGTTTCGTAACACCTCTTAATTCAATCATTTACTCCCCTTTCTCAGTAAGTTTCTCTAAATATTCTTTCCCAATTCTTGCTAGCAAGTTCGATGTTATGAGAAGAGCTGCTGGATTCACTTGAAATTCTGGATGATGTAAAGGATAAGATTCGCCTGTTCCTACCAGGATAAACATTCCTTTAATCTTTTCTTGATAGAAGGCAAAATCCTCTCCACCTAAACTATCTGCTGGTTTGACAACTTCCAATCCACTTTTTTGAGCAATTTCTGTAGCAAACTCAGCTAATGCCCCATCATTCTTGGTTGCTGGAGGGCCTGCTATCCAATTAATCTCAGATTTTAAATTAAAGGCTTTGGAAATATTCTCTGTTAGTTCATAAATTCTATTTTTTATAAACTGCCTATCCGCCACATCTAAAGTCCGTACTGTTCCTTCAACAAAGGCATCTTCTGGTATCACATTCCAAGTTGTTCCAGCTTTTATATGAGTCACACTAATTAAATTTGTTGAAAAGGGATTGACATTTCTACTGATAATTGACTGTAAAGCTGTTACTAATTGGGTTGTTCCAATGATGGGATCAATTCCCTGATCTGGGTGAGCCGCATGTGTTCCTTTTCCTCTTAAAATAATTTGAAAACGATCCACCGCTGCTGTAACATTGCCTTCTTTAATAGCAACCGTCCCTACTGGTAGAGATGGATTGGCATGTAAACCAAATATAGCATCAACATCATCCAAAATACCTGTCTCCATTACATGCACGGCTCCAGAAAAAATTTCTTCTGCTGGTTGAAAGATAATTTTGACATTCCCTCTTAGTTCTTCTCTATTTTCATATAATTGAATGGCTGCACCATACACAGAGGTTAAATGAAAATCATGACCACATGCATGCATCACATTTGAATGACGCGACTTATACTCTAATGATGTTTTTTCGGTAATAGGTAGGGCATCAATATCTGTCCTTAAAGCAATCGTAGGGCCACTTTTTTCTCCTCTAATTATTGCTACCAGACCTGTTTTTAAAGGCAAATCCAATACTTCAATCCCTATATCTACCAATAATTCTTTAATACGTTTTGTTGTATCGTATTCTTCAAACGATAATTCTGGATGACTATGAAACCACTTGAATCTCTCTTCCAAAACTGATTGAGTAATATCCATATTTATTTCCTCCATCTCTCAATTAATTGAAACCATCTTACCACTCCTTTTGACCTTTTCCCAATATATATTGACTATCGACTTGATTGATATTGTTTATATCAATAACGAAAAAATCTCTGGAAAGCTTGATTTTACTAGCTTTTCAGAGATTCTTTTCTGTTTGTTGCTTTTTTAAAAAAGTTGTTATATAGATTTTTTATCAGCCTGATTAGGATTTTTTATTAAGCCTCTTTCATGGCAAAATAAGCCCGTACTTTTGGAGCCACTTGCGTTCCGAAAAGTTCAATAGCTTTCAGAACCTGATCATGTGGCATAGAACCAAGAGGTAGATGCAACATAAAGCGGTCCAAACCTAAGTTTTCAATCATGCGAATCAATTTTTCGGCCACCTGATCTGGATTGCCCACAAACATAGCACCACTTGGCCCAACCTGCTCTAAATATTGCTCATAACGCAATTCCTGCCATTGCGGACGATCTCTGGAAATAACATCCACCACTTGCTTAGTCGGATGGAAATAATCTTTCACTGCCTGCTCGCCATCCTCAGCAATCCATCCCCAAGAATGAGCTCCAACCTTTAGTTCCTGACTGGCATAGCCCGCTTCGCTCCCAATCTCACGATAAGCCTGAATCAACTTTTTAAAATAACGCGGATTGCCACCAATAATAGCATAGACAATCGGCAGCCCCGCCTGAGCAATCTTCACAGTTGATTCGACATGACCACCTGTCGCTATCCACAAGGGCAATTTGTCCTGAACTGGACGAGGATAAACTTCTTTGCCAGAGATTGTTTGGGTCAATCGACCTTGCCAGTCTATCTTGGTCTTTTCATTGACTAATCGGAGCAAGTCTAATTTCTCATCAAAAAGGGCTTCGTAGTCTTTCAAATCATAGCCAAACAAGGGAAAAGATTCCGTGAAAGAACCCCTTCCAGCCATAATCTCCGCTCGTCCATTTGACAAAGCATCGATGGTGGCATACTGTTGGAACAATCGAATCGGGTCCATACTTGAGAGAATGCTGACTGCACTGGTCAAACGAATTTTCTTGGTATTGACTGCCCCAGCTGCCAGGACAATCTCTGGCGCAGATACCGCAAAATCCGCTCGATGGTGCTCACCAATCCCATATACATCCAAGCCAACCTTGTCAGCTAGTTCAATCTCTGCCACCAATTGACGAATGCGTTCGGCATGACTGTAAGTCTGTCCAGTCCCTTCAAGCTCCGTTGTTTCCCCAAATGTTGAAATTCCCAATTCTACCACAGTGATTCTCCTTGTCTATTTCGGTCCTTCATTTTGAAAAATTATTCTAATACTCAATGAAAATCAAAGAGCAAACTAGGAAGCTAGCCGCAGGCTGCTCAAAACAGTGTTTTGAGGTTGCAGATGGAAGCTGACCTGGTTTGAAGAGACTTTCGAAGAGTATAACACGAATCTTGAGTACAAGCAACCGATTTGCTCACAAGAAAAAGCCTAGATAACTAGACTTTTTTAGCTTATTCTACCGTTACTGATTTAGCAAGGTTACGTGGTTTATCCACATCAAGACCACGGTGGAGTGTTGCAAAGTAAGCGACTAATTGCGTTGGTACGACCATTGAAATTGGTGAGAGGTAAGGGTGGACGGTCGTAAGAACGATGTCGTCTGTATCTTTGGCAACATTTTCTTCTGCGATAGTGAGAACCTTGGCACCACGGGCTGCGACCTCTTGGATATTTCCACGAGTATGGTTGGCAAGGACTGGATCTGACAAGAGGGCCAAGACAGGCGTTCCTTCTTCAATCAAGGCAATGGTTCCGTGCTTGAGTTCTCCTGCCGCAAAGCCTTCACACTGGATGTAAGAAATCTCTTTGAGTTTGAGACTTGCTTCCATGGCTACATAGTAATCTTGACCACGTCCGATATAAAAGGCGTTGCGAGTTGTTTCAAGAAGATCACGAACCTTGCTATCAATCAATTCTTTTTCTGAAAGAGTTGATTCGATAGACTGAGCTACGATTGACAATTCATGAACCAGGTCAAAGGCTTGCGCTTTGGCATTGCCGTTCGCTTCGCCGACTGCTTTTGCCAGGAAGGCAAGGGCTGCGATTTGCGCTGTATAAGCCTTGGTTGAGGCTACAGCGATTTCAGGTCCTGCATGAAGGAGCATGGTATGGTTGGCTTCACGTGAAAGAGTTGAACCTGGTACGTTTGTCACTGTCAAGCTCGGAATTCCCATTTCATTAGCCTTGACCAAAACCTGACGACTATCTGCTGTTTCACCAGACTGGCTAATAAAGATGAAGAGTGGTTTCTTGCTGAGAAGTGGCATACCGTAGCCCCACTCAGATGAAATTCCAAGTTCAACTGGTGTATCTGTCAATTCTTCCAACATCTTCTTAGAAGCAAATCCTGCGTGGTAAGATGTTCCAGCTGCAAGGATGTAGATGCGATCTGCATCTTGAACAGCCTTGATGATAGCTGGATCAACCACTACTTGACCAGCCTCATCTGTGTAGGCTTGGATGAGTTTACGCATAACCGTTGGTTGCTCATCAATTTCCTTGAGCATGTAGTAAGGATAAGTTCCCTTACCGATATCTGACAAGTCAAGTTCAGCAGTGTAACTAGCACGCTCACGACTATTGCCATCATAGTCTTGAACTTCGACACTATCAGCCTTGACGATGACCAACTCTTGGTCATGAATTTCCATATATTGGTTGGTTTCACGAATCATAGCCATAGCATCTGAGCAGACCATGTTATAGCCTTCCCCAAGACCAATCAAAAGTGGTGATTTATTTTTAGCCACGTAGATGACTTCAGGATCTTGTGAGTCAACCAAGGCAAAGGCATAAGAACCACGGATGATGTGAAGAGCTTTTTTGAAGGCTTCAAGAACTGACAAGCCATCTTCTTCCGCAAATTTTCCAATCAAGTGAACGGCGATTTCTGTATCTGTTTGCCCTTTGAAGTGGTGACCTGCAAGGTATTCTTCCTTGATTTCAAGATAGTTCTCAATCACTCCATTGTGAACCAAGACAAAACGTTCTGTCTCAGAGCGATGTGGGTGAGCATTGTCTTCAGTTGGTTTCCCATGAGTTGCCCAACGAGTATGTCCGATACCAGTCGTTCCCTCAACACCAGCTGTCTTAGCAGACAATTCTGCGATACGACCGACAGCCTTAACCAGGTGATTTTCAGCACCACCTAGGACAAAAATCCCCGCAGAATCATAGCCACGGTATTCGAGCTTTTCAAGCCCTTGAATCAAAATATCAGTTGCATTTGTGTTTCCAACAACACCAACAATTCCACACATAGTATATACGACACAGACCAGCTGTGCTTTC
>CAUTTK010000079.1:0-7102 GCA_963541475.1 uncultured Streptococcus sp.
ATCAAGTGGTTCAAAATCCTGTGTCGCAAGTCATTGCAGTCGGAACTAAGAAAGATGTTCAACCTGCTCCAACTCCAGTCCCACCTGCTGAACCAAGTCACCAAGTAGCTAAAGGAACCCAAGAGGAAGGCAAAGCAGGTCAATCCTTAACACACCCCGAATTGCCAGAGGCTACAGTAGAGTTTAAAGGCACTCAAGAGGAAGGCAAAGCAGGTCAGGCTCTAACGCAACCAACATTACCAGAGGCTAGGGTAGAGTCTAAAGGAACCCAAGAGGAAGGCAAAGCAGGTCAATCCTTAACACACCCCGAATTGCCAGAGGCTACAGTAGAGTTTAAAGGCACTCAAGAGGAAGGCAAAGCAGGCCAAGCCTTAACGCACCCTGAATTACCAGAAGCTCAAGTAGGAGTGAAAGGTACCCAAGAGGAAGACAAGACAGGTCAAGCTCTAACACACCCCGAATTGCCAGAAGCTCTAGTTGAAATGAAGGGTACCCAAGAAGAAGGTAAGGAAGGCCAAGCTCTAACACAAGCTGAATTACCAGAGTATAAAGAACCAGTTTCAACTAAGGGAACACAAGAAACAGGAAAAGAAGGCCAAGCTACAGAGCAATCAGCAAATCCAGAATATAAAGTAACAACTGGTACAGTTGAGAAGTCTACTGAAAGTGAACTAGATTTCACAACAGAAGTAGTTCCTGATGACACAAAATATGTGGGTGACGAAGTAGTTGAAAATCCTGGTTCTAAAGGTGTTCAAGTCACGAAAACAACTTATGAAACAGTAGAAGGTGTGAAAACAGACAAAGTCCTTTCTACGACTACAGAAGTGAAAACTCCTGCTGTTCCTAAAGTCGTTAAAAAAGGAACAAAACCAGTTGAAGGAACAACAGTTGAAACAAGAGAAGAAGTCATTCCTTTTGCTACAAAAACAGAAGATGATGACACTTTAAAACGTGGAACAACTAAAGTTGCTCAAGAAGGTGTAGACGGTAAGAAACAAATTACTGAAACCTATAAAACGATTCGTGGAGAAAAAACAAGTGAAGCTCCAACAGTAGAAGAAAAAGTTATCTTACAACCTCAAGATAAAATTATTAAGCAAGGCACAAAAGGGTTAGAAAAGCCAACATTACAATGGGCTAATACTGAAAAAGATGTCTTGAAGAAGAGTGCCACAGCTAGTTATACATTGACTAAACCAGCTGGAGTAGAAATCAAATCAATCAAATTAGCGTTAAAAGATAAAGATGGACAACTTGTCAAAGAAGTAACGGTATCTGAAAATAATTTAAACGCTACTTTAGATAAATTGAAATATTATCAAGGATACACTCTATCTACTACGATGGTTTATGATCGTGGAGAAGGCGAAGAAACTGAGAAATTAGAAGATAAACAAATTCAGTTAGATCTTAAAAAAGTTGAGATTAAAAACATTAAAGAAACAAGCTTAATGAGTGTAGATGCTGAGGGTAACGAAACAGATAAGAGCTTATTATCTGAAAAGCCGACAGACGTTGCTCCACTTTACCTACGAGTGACAACCCATGATAACAAAACAACAAGACTTGCAGTAAGTTCAGTTGAAGAAGTTGTTGTTGATGGAAAAAC
The DNA here is from genome assembly GCA_963541475.1 of uncultured Streptococcus sp. Lineage (GTDB taxonomy): Bacteria > Bacillota > Bacilli > Lactobacillales > Streptococcaceae > Streptococcus. The sequence continues at coordinate 1,613 of CAUTTK010000079.1, forward strand.
ATTGTACAAAGTTGTAGCCAAAGCTCCAGACTTAGTTCAACGTAGAGCTGATGATACACTAAGTGAAGAGTATGTACATTACTTTGAAAAACAAAAAGCAAAAGAAGGTAACGTTTACTACAACTTTAACGAACTTGTAAAAGATATGCAAGCTAACCCAATGGGTGAGTTCAAGTTGGGTGCGGACTTAACTGCTGCAAATGTTCCGACTCCGAATAAACAATACGTGACGAACATTTTTAAAGGTAAGTTGTATAGTGAAGGTGACAAACGTTATACCATTCACAACCTAGCTCGACCATTGTTCAACCGTGTTGAAAATGCTCATATTCATGACATCAACTTTGGTAATGTGAATATCAATATGCCGTGGGCTGATAAAACAGCTCCACTTGGGGATATGTTTAAGAACTCAACGATTGAGAATATTAAAGTTACGGGTAATGTGGTTGGTAATAACGACGTTACAGGCATGGTCAACAAACTAGATGAATCCAATATGCGTAATGTAGCCTTTATCGGTAACATCACAAGCGTTGGTAACAAAGGTTGGTGGTCTGGTGGACTTGTAAGTGAAAGCTGGAGAAGTAATGTAGACAGTTCTTATGTTGACGCGAACATTAAAGCTAACAATGCTAAATTTGGTGGACTTGTTGCCAAAGTCAACCATGGTGGGAATCCAAATGATGTTAAACAAAAAGGTCGATTAACAAAATCTGTTGTCAAAGGTACCATGACGCTTCAAACGAACAATCAAAGTGGTGGTTTAATTCATGAAAACTATGATTGGGGTTGGGTTGAAAATAACGTCAGCATGATGAAAGTGACAAATGGTGAAATGATGTATGGTTCAGGATCAGTTGACTCAGGTGACCCATACTTCGGATTTGATTACTTCAAGAACAATGTGTATGTGAATGATGTTGCATCAGGTAACGTTTCTTATAACCGTTCGAAACAAATTAAGGGTGTCGATCAAGTAGAAGCGGATAAACGTATTGCTTCGTTCAATATCACAGCTGATAAATATGAAATCACACCATATTTGACTGATAAACTGAATCATGTAGCGTATAAAGAAGACACGTACAAAACTACTCAAGATTATAATGCAGAACGTGAACTTGCATACCGTAATATCGAAAAACTTCAACCATTTTATAATAAAGAATGGATTATCAATCAAGGTAATAAACTTGCAGAAGGTTCAAACTTGTTAACCAAAGAAGTATTATCAGTTACAGGTATGAAGGATGGTCAATTTGTCACTGATTTATCTGAAGTTGATAAGATTATGGTTCACTACGCGGACGGTACTAAAGAAGAAATGACGGTTGTTTCTATGGATTCAAACGTAGCACAAGTTCGTGAATATAGTATTACAGGTCTAGATGGCATTGTTTACACACCAAATATGGTGGATAAGAATCGTGACAAACTAATTGCTGATGTGAAAGAAAAATTAGCAAGTGTCGAATTGATTTCACCTGAAGTGCGTGCATTAATGGACAAACGTAATAAACCAGCTGAGAATAGTGACAATCATAAGAACAATTACATTCGTAACTTATTCCTTGAAGAAAGCTTCGAAGAAACGAAAGCTAATTTAGATAAATTAGTGAAAGCTTTAGTCGAAAACGAAGACCATCAATTAAATGGTGACGAAGCTGCGATGAAAGCCCTTGTCAAGAAAGTGGATGAAAACAAAGCTAAAATCATGATGGGGCTTACTTATCTAAATCGTTACTATGGGTTCAAATATGACGAAAAATCAATGAAAGATCTTATGATGTTCAAACCTGACTTCTATGGTAAGAATGTAAATATCTTAGATTTCTTGATTAAGATCGGTTCTAGAGAAAATAACATTAAAGGTAACAGAACATTAGAAGCTTATCGAGAAACGATCGGTGGAACGATTGGTATTGGTGAGTTGAACGGTTTATTAAACTATAATATGCGTTTATTTACTGAAGAAACTGACATTAACACTTGGTATAAGAAAGCTGTATCGCATACGAACTATGTTGTTGAGAAACAATCATCCAATCCATTGTTTGCGGATAAGAAATATCGCTTATACGAAAATTTGAACAATGGTGAGCATAGTAAATATATCTTGCCGCTTCTTACGACGAAGAAAGCTCACATGTTCTTGATTTCAACATACAATACACTAGCATTTAGTGCATTTGAGAAATATGGTAAGAATACAGAAGCTGAACGTGAAGCATTCAAGAAAGAAATTGACTTACGTGCACAAGAACAAATCAACTACTTAGACTTCTGGTCTCGCTTGGCGGCTGATAATGTACGTAATCAGTTGTTGAAATCTGAAAACATGGTTCCATCGGCTATCTGGGATAATCATGGTGCGCCAGGTGGATGGGTTGATAGAATGGGTCACACGAAGAATGGTGATTATGCTCCAATTCGTGAGTTCTATGGTCCAACTGGTAAGTGGCACGGTGATAATGGCATGGGTGCATACGCATATATCTTTGATAGACCTCAAAACTCAGAAGCCGTGTACTATATTTGGTCAAGTATGATTAGTGATTTTGGTACATCAGCCTTTACTCATGAAACAACGCATATCAATGACCGTATGGCTTATTTAGGTGGTTGGGGACATCGTGAAGGTACAGACGTTGAAGCCTTTGCTCAAGGAATGTTACAATCTCCAGCTGTATCAAGTTCGAATGGTGACTACGGTGCACTAGGTCTTAACATGGCTTATAAACGTGAAAACGATGGTAAACAATGGTACAACTATGATCCAAATAAATTAGATAGTAGAGAAGCTATCGACCATTACATGAAAAACTATAATGAAGCGCTCATGATGCTCGACCATTTAGAAGCGGATGCCGTTATCGCGAAGAATGATGGTGACAACAACAAGTGGTTCAAGAAGATGGACAAAAAATGGCGTGAGAAAGCTGATAGAAATGGTTTAGTTGGACAACCACACCAATGGGATTTACTTCGTGACCTAAATGACGCGGAGAACAAGAAGAAATTGACAAGCATTGATGACCTTGTAGATGGTAATTACGTGACTAAGCATAATATGCCTGGTAATAAACATTATCGTGCTGAAGGTTTTGATACGGCATATCAAACTGTAAGTATGATGGCTGGAATTTACGGTGGTAATACAAGTCAAAGTGCTGTAGGTTCTATCTCGTTCAAACATAATACATTCCGTATGTGGGGTTACTTCGGATATGTCAATGGATTTGTCGGATATGCTTCAAACAAGTATAAACAAGAATCTAAAGCAGCTGGTAGACCGGGTCTTGGTGATGACTTTATCATTGAGAAAGTGTCTGGTGGTAAATTCCATACACTAGAAGAGTGGAAGAAAGAATGGTTCAAGGAAGTTAAAGCTAAAGGTGAAAAAGGTTTTGTTGAAATTGAAATCAATGGTGAGAAAATCTCAAACTATGCGGGACTTCAAGAGTTGTTCAACAAAGCTGTTGAAAATGACCTGAAAGCGGGTAATTCAAACCAAACAGTTGCACTCAAAGAAAAAGTTTACAAACAACTCTTACAGAAATCAGACGGATTTGCTGGAAATCTTTTTAAAGCATAGATTGTATTAAATAGATGAGTAAAAAGGTAGATTAAGTTTTTCTTGATCTGCCTTTTTATGCTATACTTAAGGTATGCACAGAAAAACAGTGATTGATTTTAGGGCTTTGGGGGAGAGATACACCTTTACCCAGCCGATTAAAGAGTTAAAAACGAGAGATGTATCAGAAGTGTCAGATTTGCTGGCACAAGTGGAAAGTTACCAAGAGCAAGGCTATTATGTGGTGGGCTATGTCAGCTACGAGGCTGCACCTGCTTTTGAGGAGAAATTAGCAGTTCATAGAGCTCCTTTATTGGCAGAGTACCTTCTTTACTTTACTATTCATGATAGCGTAGAGAAATCTAGTATTCCGTTAACTTATGACGAAGTTGATTTGCCTTCAAATTGGCAGGAAGTAACATCTGCAGATGACTATGAAAAAGCCATTGCTCATATTCATCATCATTTGCGGCAGGGGGACACCTATCAGGTCAACTACACCGTCCAACTCAAGCAGGACTTAAGTGCCAATTCGTTCGCCATCTACAATCGTATGGTGGTAGAGCAGGAGGCAGGCTACAATGCTTATGTGGAATATGATGACATGGCAGTGATTTCCATGAGCCCAGAGCTATTTTTTGAGCAAAATGACCGAGAATTAACGACTCGTCCAATGAAGGGAACGACTCAGCGGGGAGTGACTGACCAAGAAGACTTAGAGCAGGCTGCCTGGTTGGAGCAGGATCCTAAAAATCGCTCTGAAAACATGATGATTGTGGACCTCTTGCGCAATGATATGAATCGTATTTCTGAAGTGGGCAGTGAGCATGTAGAACGTCTTTGTCAAGTAGAGCAGTATTCGACTGTGTGGCAGATGACTTCGACCATCAAGAGTCAATTGCGAGAGGATGTTGACCTTGTTGAAATCTTCCGTTCTCTGTTTCCTTGTGGATCCATAACGGGAGCTCCGAAAATTGCGACTATGGAAATCATCAAGAACTTGGAGCCCCAACCGCGTGGAGTCTACTGTGGAACGATTGGTCTTTTACTTCCAAATGGACGACGGATTTTTAATGTTGCCATTCGGACCATTCAACTGCATCAAGGGAAAGCCATCTATGGAGTAGGTGGCGGCATTACATGGGATAGCACTTGGGAATCTGAATACCGCGAGGTTCATCAAAAGGCAGCTGTTCTCTATCGTAAACAAGTTCGTTTCAAACTGATTACTACAGGGAAAATCAGTCAGAAGAACTTGTTGTTTGAAGAACAACATTTGGAAAGATTGAGAACAGCTAGTCGGTATTTTGCTTTTCCTTTTAATCTAGGAGACTTGAAACAAAAGATAGAGGAAGAGTGTCAGTCTTGTGACATTGATCAAGATTACCGCTTGCGAATTTCTCTCAGTAAGTCTGGAGAGATAGAACTTAGTCGACAAATCTTAACACCTCTTAGTCTACATTTCTGCCAGGCAAAACTTTGTCTTCAGGAAGCGGATTTACACCAAACTTTCACCTACTTCAAAACGAGTTACCGACCGCATTTAAACCTAGGGGAACAAGAGAAGATTTACCACAATAAGTCTGGAGAACTGCTTGAGACTTCTATCGGAAATTTGATTCTGAAAATAGCTGGCAAACTCTACACACCGCCTATCAGACTTGGTATCTTACCAGGAATTTACCGTCAGCATTTGCTGGAAAGAGGACAGGTAGAAGAGAAGGTCTTGACTTTAAAAGACTTAGCTCAAGCAGAAGATATTTACGGCTGTAATGCAGTGAGAGGCTTGTATGAATTAAGCCTAGAGGGGAACTAGATGAAACTGGTATTTTTACACGGGTTAGGGCAGTCAGCAGAGAGTTGGAAAGAAGTTCGGAATCTACTGACAGATTATCCTTCTGAGGCTATCGAGT
>CAUTTK010000080.1:0-6968 GCA_963541475.1 uncultured Streptococcus sp.
AGATTTTTGGAACCAGACAGTCAGGTCTCCCAGAGTTTCAAGTGGCTGATATTATAGAAGATTTTCCGATTTTAGAAGAAGCAAGAAAGGTTGCTAGCTACATTAGTTCGATAGAAGGCTGGCAAGAGGATCCAGAATGGCGCATGATTGCCCTTCATTTGGAGAAGAAAGAACATCTAGATTAAGCTTTCTCTAAGGAAATCTTATACTCAATGAAAATCAAAGAGCAAACTAGGAAGCTAGCCGCAAGCTGTACTTGAGTACGGTAAGGCGACGCTGACGTGGTTTGAATTTGATTTTCGAAGAGTATTAAGCTAGCTTTCAGGTTTGGCCCTTATACTAGAGTCATCAAAAAGAAACGAGGACTCTCACATGACAGTAACGATTAAAGTAAATTACCAAACCACTTTCCAAAAGAAAGAGGCAACAAAATAAGATTGAATAGGATAAAAAGAGCGTAACTGCTCTTTTTTGTTTTTGAAACTACTTTCAGTTCATCATCCCAAAAATAAAGAATCTAAAACCACTTTCTATTTGCTTTTCTTTCTTGCGTTGATTTCTTATATGTGCTACAGTTGTGATAGCGATTACAGAATAAAAGGAACATGCTATGAAAAATCCAGCTTTGTTAGAAGAAATCAAGACCTATCTAGGCAGGGATGAGGTGCCAGAAGACTTTGATGTTTTCTGGGATGAGGAAGTGAAAAAAGTCTCCACTCTTCCAGCCTATCAGTTAGAGGAAAGAGATTTCCATATTCCCCAAGTCAAGTGCTTTGAGCTCACTTTTGAAGGAACTAATGCAGGCAAGGTATATGCACGCGTCGTTCTTCCAAAGAGTGAGGAGAAGGTTCCTCTAATCTTCCATTTCCATGGTTATATGGGACGTGGCTGGGACTGGACTGACATGCTGGCCTATACTGTGGCTGGTTACGGTGTTGTTTCCATGGATGTGCGGGGCCAGTCGGGCTACTCGCAAGACGGAATGCGTTCTCCTCTAGGAAATACAGTTAAGGGGCATATTATCCGTGGTGCTGTGGAAGGTCGGGATCATCTCTTTTATAAGGATGTTTATCTGGATATTTACCAGTTGGTTGAAATTGTTGCTAGTCTACCTGAGGTTGATGAGAAGCGACTTTCTAGCTATGGTGCCTCACAAGGTGGCGCTCTAGCCTTGGTAGCAGCAGCGCTCAATCCACGGATTCAGAAAACAGTTGCCATCTATCCCTTCCTGTCAGACTTCAGACGAGTGCTTGAGATTGGCAATACCAGTGAGGCCTACGACGAACTTTTCCGATATTTCAAGTTTCACGATCCTTTCCATGAAACTGAGGAAGATATCATGGCGACCCTTGCCTATATCGATGTGAAAAATCTTGCTCATCGTATCAAGGGTGAGGTCAAGATGATTACGGGCTTGGACGACGATGTTTGCTACCCTATTACCCAGTTTGCGATTTACAATCGTCTGACCTGTGATAAGGCCTATCGCATCATGCCTGAGTATGCTCACGAAGCCATGAATGTTTTTGTCAACGACCAAGTCTACAACTGGCTCTGTGGTAGTGAGATTACTTTTAAATATGTGAAGTGATGAATGCGAGAGTCCAGTAGCTTTCTGATATATTCCCTTTCTAGCAGATAGTGAAAAATAAAAATTCACTAGAAACTATAGGAGGGGTTTTCACTTATACTCAATGAAAATCAAAGAGCAAACTAGGAAGCTAGCCGTAGGCTGTACTTGAGTACGGCAAGGTGAAGCTGACGTGGTTTGAATTTGATTTTCGAAGAATATTATTTACAAATTATTGTTTATTTTATGGCTAGAATTGTATGTGAGGTTACTAATAGTTATTCAATTTTAATTTCTCTACAAGTCAGAATATATATCAAGTTATATATTTCTGTATTTTAAAATGCTATTCTTTTTATGTTTTAAAATAATTTGATGAATGAAGATTATATCCTATAATTGAAAGCAATTCCAGCTTGTGTTATACTGTAAGAGTAAGTCTAAAGCTTAAAGAATTAATATATATTAAAAACAGATTATATGTTAAGAGTCGTGTAGTAGGAAGGAGGATGAAGCTGCAGGACTCATTAAGTTGCTTGGAGTTCAAATGCACAAATCAACTTTGAAAGTTAAAGTGAGGTAATATATGTTTATACGTTTAAAAGGTTTAGGAAAATTCCGTAAATCCAAAGCTTATGGTTTGGTTGGCTGCTTGACACTATCAGCAGTGCTTGGTTTAGCTGCACCAGAATTACCAGTTATTGGCAGTGGAATTGCTTATGCTGATGTTATTCAGGGTGGTAACGATATAAAAGATGTGGAAGTTCATAGTGATGCTGCTAATGGTGTAGCAATGACCTATACCACCTATGACAGTGGAAATAGTGGTCAACAAACGGCATCAGGTAGTGGAGTTTTTGTTGCACCAAATGTGATGGTGACTGTTGCTCATAATTACTACGATAAAAAAACTGAAGATGGCTCTGCGGTTTTACGTGGCGGCGATTCTGCTAAAAGTTATGTCGTGATGAATTCGGATACGGAGAAAGTAAATAAAGTTCCTACATCAGGTAGTACTGAAGCTGTAGATAAAGGTGCTATTCATGCTTATAATGAAAAGGATTTTGGAAGGTCTTATAGTAATGACCTGGCAGTTGTTGTAACTAAGAAAACTGTCGAAGCTATGACCAATGGAGAGGATTCACCAAGAGAGCTAAGTAAGACTGAGGTAGCCACAGGTGATTCGATTCGAATGGTTGGCTATCCTAATGACTTCACAACTTCTAATCTAAGTGTAGAAAACAGAAATCGACTAAAAGATGGAAAACCTTATGAAGTGGAAGGGAAAGTAAGTACTCTTAATAAAGAAAATGGTGCTGTTACTTACCATACGTCTGCTTTAGGTGGTTTTTCAGGCGCTCCTTTATTTAATGATAAAGGAGAAGTGGTTGGTATCCATCAACACGGAACAAATACTGCTAGTGAAGTAGAAGCCAATCGTATCGGTGGTGGTACTATCTTTACGGAAAAGCATAAAGAGTGGATTCGTTCGATGGTGGATAGATATGCGATCACAGGATGGTATCTAGATGGAACGACTCGTTACTATTATGATGAAAATCATAAAGCTCTAAAAAGTGTTGAAAAAGAAATTGATGGTGCGCGCTACCGTTTCAATGATAGAGGCCAAGCAACCTTATTAAGTGGAGTTGAAAAAGGTCGAGTTCTTCTTCGTCTGGAAGATGTGAAGGGCAATCGCTTGATTGCAGACAAGGTAGTGCAAACAGGAGAAGTTGACTCACCAATCGTATTTAATTTACGACAAGATTCAGACTTTAATCGATTAGTAGGTGATTCTCCGAATGCTAAGATAGTGTCTTATAATAATCTTCCTATCAACAAGTTAGTTACGGATACTAGTTGGTCTGGTGATTATGTAAGTAAAGTAGCTCTAGGAAATACAGTCATTAAAGCTGTGTTAGATTCAGTATCTCCAAAAACCGATTTTGCTCGTACTGAGGTTGGGAAAGTTGATTTAAGTGGAACTGCCAACTTACCAAAACCAAGTGAAATAGTAAAAAATGCACCAAATGGTGAACAAAATTTCCAAGCAACTACGCATATCTTAACACCTGATGGAACAGGTTCAGCAACCCTAATTGCTCCTAATTTGTTATTAACTGTGGCACATAACTTTTTAACAGTTAATGGCTCTAAGGTTGTTACGAAGTCAGGGAAAGAGAATACTGTTTATAAGGCTACGTTACCAAATGGAACTTCTATCAATTTTTCTGATGAAGAGATTGCTTATTGGAACAAAGCAGAGTCTGTTTTTGGCTTTAAAAATGACTTAGCTCTCGTTCGATTAAAAGAAGCAGTACAAGGAGTAACTCCTGTAGAAGTTGTGAAGCAATCTGCAAAAGTTGCAGAAGGCAATACAGTTTCGGTTTATGGTTTCCCAGATAACAAGTTAAGTCCAGTTTTAGACAGTAAAGTAGTAGGAACTACTGACTTTGGTTCTGGAATAGAAGGTATTAGTTACGGAGGTACGAAACCTGGGGCATCTGGTGGTGGACTATACAATGATAAAGGTGTCTTAATCGGCGTTCATCAAAATGGAGTTATTGATAATCGTAGTGGTGGTTTAGTTTTATCAAAAGAACAATTAGATTGGGTTCGCTCCTATATCGAAGGTCAACCAAAAGATCCTGTTTATGTGAAAGATAAAGACACGGAAACACCAAAAGATGATGCAGATAAGAATACAACTGGGAAATTAGATACAACACCAGGTAATGTAGCAGGTTCTAATGATAAGAAACCAAAAGAGGGAACAGCTACTGAGGTAGAAGGTGAAAAACTTCCAAAGGAAACAGATACTCCAGAAGAAACAAATACTTCTGATGAAGCAGAATTAGAAGAGAGCAATGTTATGCCTCCACGTGATTATTTTGCTAGAGATTTGAAGAATGTTAAAACTGTATTTGAAAAAGAAGATCTTGCTACGAATGCTGAAAATGGGCAAAGAGTTGATTTAGCAGAAGCCTTAGATAAGTTGAAACATCTTCAAAATGCGACTATTCATATGGAGTTTAAACCAGATGCTAATGCTCCGCAATTCTATAATCTTTTCTCTGTATCAAGTGATAAGAATAGAGACGAATATTTCAGTATGTCTGTTAATAAAGGTACTGCAATGGTCGAAGCACGAGGAGCTGATGGAAGTCATTTTTACGGAAGTTACTCAGATGCACCACTTAAAGTAAAACCTGGACAATGGAATTCAGTTACTTTCACGGTGGAAAGACCGAAAGCAGATCAACCAAATGGACAAGTTCGTCTATATGTAAATGGTGTATTATCTAGAACGAATACGAAATCTGGTCGTTTTATTAAAGATATGCCAGATGTTAATAAGGTTCAGATTGGAGCTACTAAAAGAGCAAACCAAACAATGTGGGGATCAAATCTTCAGGTCCGTAATCTGACCGTATATGATCGTGCCTTGACGCCTGAAGAAGTAGGAAAACGCAGTCAATTATTTAAAGTAGCAGATTTAGAAGTGAAATTGCCAGAAAGTGCAAAAATCACAGAGAAGAAGGAAGTTTTTATAAGTGGTGTAAATGGTGGATTGAACAAGGATGGGATTAATACTTACCGAATCCCAGCCTTACTGAAAACGGATAAAGGAACATTAATTGGCGGAGCTGATGAAAGACGTTTACAATTCTCTGACTGGGGAGATATTGGTATGGTAGTTCGTCGAAGTCAGGATGGAGGAGTGACATGGGGAGATAGAATAACAATTTCTAACCTTCGTGATAATCCAGAGGCCAGAGATAAAACTGCTCCGTCACCCTTAAATATTGATATGGTATTAGTTCAAGATCCAGAAACTAAGAGAATCTTTTCGGTTTACGATATGTTCCCAGAAGGAAAAGCAGTATTCGGTATGCCTGCCAAACCTGAAAAAGCCTATGAGCGTGTGGGTGATAAAACTTATCAAATTTTATATAAATCTGGTGAAAAAGGTCATTACACAATTCGAGAAAATGGTGAGGTTTACAATTCACAAAATCAAAAAACAGAATACCACGTTGTGGTAGACCCTAAAAATCCAGGATATAGTGATAAAGGTGATTTGTATAAAGGGCAGACTTTAATAGGTAATGTTTACTTTGCACAAAGTACTAAAAATCCATTTAGAGTTGCTAACACAAGTTATTTATGGATGTCTTATAGTGATGATGACGGTAAAACATGGTCTGCACCAAAAGATATTACTCCTGCAATTCGTCAAGACTGGATGAAATTCCTTGGAACTGGTCCAGGAACAGGAATCGTACTTCGTACTGGAGTTCACAAAGGTCGTATCTTAGTGCCAGCTTATACAACAAATAGTGTTGTACATTTATGGGGTTCTCAATCTTCTCGTCTTATTTATTCAGATGATCATGGTGTAACTTGGCATGCAGGAGAAGCTCCAAACGATAATAGACCTGTTGGAAATGGAGTTATCCATTCATCTACTATGAATAATAATGGTGCACAAAATACAGAAGCAACAGTTCTGCAATTGAATAATGGCGATGTAAAACTATTTATGCGTGGTTTAACTGGAGATCTTCAGGTTGCTACTAGTAAAGATGGGGGAGTTACTTGGGAGAAAACAATCAAACGTTATCCAGAAGTAAAAGATGCCTATGTGCAAATGTCAGCTATTCATACGATGCATGATGGGAAAGAGTACATTCTTCTTAGCAATGCTGCTGGACCAGGCCACGAACGAAAAGATGGTTTAGTTCATTTGGCACGTGTTGAAAAGAATGGCGAGTTGACTTGGATAAAACATCATTTAATTCAAGGTGGAGAATTTGCATATAATTCATTACAAGACTTGGGTAACGGAGAATACGGAATTTTATATGAACATAGCGAGAATGGTCAAAATCGTTATACACTTTCTTATAAGAAATTTAATTGGGATTTTGTAAGCAAAGATTTTATTTCTCCAACAGAAGCAAGGGTAAACCAAATCATTGAAATGAGGAAAGGTGTTATTGGTCTAGAGTTTGATTCAGAAGTTTTGGTAAACCAAGCACCTATTTTACAATTAGCTAATGGAAGTACAGCTGTATTTATGACTCAGTATGATTCGAAAACTCTTTTATTCGCGGTAGATAAGAAAGATGCTGGTCAGGAAATTACAGGTATAGTTGATGGTAATATTGAAAGCATGCACAATTTGACAGTCAACCTTGATGGAGCATTTATTCCTGGTGGAGTGAATGCTGTAGAGAGTGCTATTTATGATATCAAAGACTATACAGGTGACTTGGGGACATCTGGTGAAGAAGCGACGCCGACAGTAGAAGTATCTGACTTTATAGGCGGAGTAAAAGGCGAGTCTCTTGTTACAGAACTTCCAGAATACAAAGGTGTTCTATCTACAGTAGGT
>CAUTTK010000081.1:0-6664 GCA_963541475.1 uncultured Streptococcus sp.
TAATTGGAAATTATCTACCCAAAACACACCGAAATTATATAATCGGTATTCGACTTCCGTGGACCTTGGAGAGTGATAAAAACTGGAGAAAAACACATCAATTAGCTGGGAAAATTTGGGTGTTAGGAGGATTGTTATTGTTTCTAAATTCCTTTGTTCAAATATATGTTTACTGGGTGTTTTTCTTGACACTTCTACTTGTGGTGTTGATGCCTGGTGTTTATTCTTATCAATTATCAAAATCAGAATCTTGAAATAGCTACTGGAGTCATTAGTTTGAGAAGTTGGTCTGATATGTCTATTTCCCCAACGTATGGTTTGAAAAATCACTCTCTTTCGTTTATAATGAAGAATGATTTTATGAAAAGGAGTGAAAATAAATGAAATTTTACTCATATGACTATGTACTTAGCCAAATCAGTCAGCAAAATGGCATCATGATTGGCTTTGGGATTGTGCTCCTAGCTATCACAGGATTTTTTGCTTTTAAGGCCTATCGAGATAAAAAGGGGACTAAGTTTCGGGAATTGGTCATGATTTTGGCCTTGACTTTGGTAGCCATGCTTTTGGTGACAATCTCAAAATATCAGACCAATCAAGCCTCTAACAACCAATTTCAAACTTCCCTTCATTTCATAGAGGTCATTTCTAAAGACTTGGGAGTGGATAAATCAGAAGTTTATGTCAATACTTCAGCTGCCACTGATGGAGCGCTTGTCAAGGTAGGTTCAGATTTCTACCGTGCTATGAACGGGAGCCAACCAGACAAGTATCTTTTAGAGAAATTAGAATTGCATCAAACAGACGCTATTGAATTGGTAGAGGTAAACAAATGACACTCAATTATATGGAAATTTTAATCAAACTGGCCTTGGGTCTTTTCTCCCTTGTTTTCGTTATCAATGTGACAGGAAAGGGGAACCTAGCACCTAACTCTGCGACAGACCAAATTCAGAACTATGTTCTTGGTGGTATCATCGGTGGGGTGATTTACAATAGTTCTATTAGCATTCTCCAGTACGCAGTGATTTTGATGATGTGGACGATTTTGGTTTTGACCCTCAAATGGCTCAATAACAATGTTCGTTTTGTGAAACGCTTGATTGATGGAAAACCAACTCTCCTCATCAAAAATGGGAAGATTGATCCAGAAGCCTGTCGTTCAGTTGGCTTGTCTGCAGCGGATGTGGCCCTCAAACTTCGTAGCCAAGGGATTTTCCAGATGAAGCAAGTTAAACGAGCTGTGCAGGAGCAAAATGGCCAACTCATCGTGGTTCAAATGGGGGATGAAAATCCTAAGTACCCAGTTGTGACTGACGGTGTGATCCAAGTAGATGTTTTGGAATCGATTGGCCGTAGCGAAGAATGGCTGCTTGATAATCTCAGGAAACAAGGGCATGAAAATGTAGCCAATATCTTTATCGCTGAGTATGACAAGGGTGTCGTTACAGTTGTAACCTATGAATAAGAAAAACCTGGGGTCTCTGCCTCAGGTTTCCATTTGCAATCAGAAAGGGATTTTATGTCCATTATTCAAAAGCTTTGGTGGTTTTTCAAGTTAGAAAAACGCCGTTATCTAGTCGGTATTGTGGCCCTGGTCTTGGTTTCCGTCCTAAATCTTATTCCCCCCATGGTCATGGGGCGGGTGATTGATGCCATCACATCGGGACAATTAACCCAGCAGGACCTCCTTCTTGACCTATTTTACTTGCTACTTGCGGCCTTTGGGATGTACTATCTACGCTATGTTTGGCGTATGTATATCCTTGGGACTTCCTACCGTCTGGGACAGATTATGCGCTCTCGCTTGTTTGAGCATTTCACAAAAATGTCGCCAGCCTTTTATCAAACCTATCGGACGGGGGACCTGATGGCACACGCTACCAATGATATTAATGCCTTGACTCGTCTCGCAGGGGGAGGGGTTATGTCAGCGGTGGATGCCTCAATTACGGCTTTAGTGACCTTGCTGACCATGTTCTTTAGCATTTCGTGGCAAATGACTCTGGTTGCCATTTTGCCCCTGCCTTTCATGGCTTATGCGACCAGTCGTCTAGGGAGAAAGACACACAAGGCTTTTGGCGAATCCCAGGCTGCCTTTTCCGAACTTAATAACAAGGTACAGGAGTCCGTATCAGGTATCAAAGTGACCAAGTCTTTCGGTTATCAGGCGGACGAGCTCAAGTCCTTTCAGGCAGTCAATGAATTGACCTTCCAAAAGAACCTGCAAACCATGAAATACGATAGTCTCTTTGACCCCATGGTTCTCTTATTTGTTGGTTTATCCTATATTTTAACGCTTTTGGTAGGCTCTTTGATGGTTCAGGAGGGGCAGATTACCGTTGGGAATCTGGTCACCTTTATCAGCTACTTGGATATGCTGGTTTGGCCTCTTATGGCCATCGGCTTCCTCTTTAATATTACTCAGCGAGGGAAGGTTTCTTACCAGCGGATTGAGGAACTTTTGTCTCAGGAATCACCTGTACAAGACCCTGAGTTTCCTTTAGATGGTATTGAAAATGGACGTTTGGAGTATGCTATTGATCGTCTTGCCTTTGAAAATGAGGAAACACTGACAAATGTTCACTTTAGTTTAGAAAAAGGGCAAACACTGGGCTTGGTTGGGCAGACAGGTTCTGGTAAAACGTCCTTGATCAAACTTCTCTTGCGTGAATACGATGTGGATAAGGGAGCCATTTATCTGAATGGACACGATATTCGTGACTATCGTCTGACAGATCTTCGCAGTCTCATGGGCTATGTCCCTCAGGATCAGTTCCTCTTTGCGACTTCAATCTTAGACAATATACGCTTTGGGAATCCTGATTTACCACTTTCAGCGGTCGAGGAAGCGACTAAGCTAGCTCAAGTTTACCAAGACATTGTAGCCATGCCTCAGGGATTTGATACGTTGATTGGTGAAAAGGGAGTCAGTCTTTCTGGTGGTCAAAAGCAACGTCTGGCCATGAGTCGGGCGATGATTTTAGATCCTGATATCTTGATTTTGGATGATTCCTTATCGGCCGTGGATGCCAAGACAGAGTATGCGATTATCGACAACCTCAAGGAAACGCGAAAGGACAAGACAACCATCATCACAGCCCATCGCCTCAGTGCGGTTGTTCATGCAGATCTAATCTTGGTTCTGCAAAATGGTCAAATTATTGAACGGGGGACACACGAAACCTTGCTAGCTATGGATGGCTGGTATGCCCAAACCTACCAGTCTCAGCAGTTGGAAATGAAAGGAGAAGAAGATGCAGAATAAACAAGAACAATGGGCTGTATTGAAGCGCTTGATGTCTTATCTCAAGCCTTATGGACTCCTTACCTTTTTGGCACTCAGTTTTCTACTAGCGACGACGGTCATCAAAAGTGTCATTCCCCTTGTGGCTTCCCACTTCATTGACCAGTATCTGAGCAATCTCAACCAAGTTGCCGTTACCGTTTTGCTGGTCTACTATGGCCTTTATATCCTACAAACTATGGTACAGTATGTCGGTAATCTTCTCTTTGCGCGCGTGTCTTACAGTATTGTCAGAGACATTCGTCGCGATGCCTTTGCCAATATGGAAAAGCTGGGCATGTCCTATTTTGACAAGACGCCAGCAGGCTCTATCGTCTCTCGTTTGACAAATGACACCGAGACTATCAGTGATATGTTTTCAGGGATTTTATCTAGCTTTATCTCAGCAGTTTTCATCTTTCTGACAACTCTTTATACCATGTTGGTGTTGGATTTTCGTTTGACAGCATTAGTCTTGCTCTTTCTCCCCTTGATTTTCCTTTTGGTCAATCTCTATCGGAAAAAATCAGTGAAAATCATTGAGAAAACCAGAAGTCTCTTGTCTGACATCAATAGCAAGCTGGCTGAAAATATCGAGGGAATCAGGATTATCCAGGCCTTTAATCAAGAGAAGCGCCTGCAGTCAGAATTTGATGAGATTAACCAAGAACACTTGATCTATGCCAACCGTTCTGTAGCCTTGGATGCCCTCTTTTTGCGCCCTGCCATGAGTTTGCTGAAACTTCTAGGATATGCAGTTTTGATAGCCTACTTTGGTTATCGTGGTCTTTCTATCGGGATAACGGCGGGAACCATGTATGCCTTTATCCAGTACATCAATCGTCTCTTTGACCCCTTGATTGAAGTAACGCAAAACTTCTCAACCCTTCAAACATCTATGGTTTCTGCAGGCCGTGTTTTTGCCTTGATTGACGAGAGGACCTATGAGCCTCTTCAAAAAGATGGGCAAGCCAAAGTCCAAGAAGGCAATATCCGTTTTGAACATGTGTGTTTTTCATATGACGGGAAACATCCGATTCTGGATGATATTTCCTTTTCAGTTAACAGGGGAGAAACCATTGCCTTTGTAGGTCATACAGGTTCAGGGAAATCGTCTATTATCAATGTCCTCATGCGCTTTTATGAATTTCAGTCAGGGCGAGTTCTCTTGGATGGTGTGGACATTAGGAACTACAGTCAGGAAGAACTGAGAAAAAATATTGGGCTGGTCTTGCAAGAACCCTTCCTCTATCATGGGACTATTAAGTCCAATATCGCCATGTACCAAAATCTTAGTGATGAGCAGGTTCAGGCTGCAGCAGCTTTTGTCGATGCAGATTCCTTTATTCAAGATCTTCCACAGGGTTATGATGCTCCTGTGTCTGAGCGTGGTTCGAGCTTCTCTACTGGTCAGCGCCAGCTTCTTGCCTTTGCTAGAACAGTCGCCAGTCAGCCTAAAATCCTGATTTTGGATGAAGCGACAGCCAATATTGACTCTGAAACAGAAAGTTTGGTTCAAGCTTCTCTGGCTAAGATGAGACAGGGACGGACAACCATTGCCATCGCTCATCGCCTTTCTACCATCCAAGACGCTAACTGTATCTATGTTTTGGATAAGGGGCGTATCATTGAGAGTGGAACTCATGAAGAACTCTTGGCTCTGGGAGGAACCTATCACAAGATGTATAGTTTGCAGGCGGGTTCCATGTCCTAATACTCGTTGATTCTCATTCAGTAACAGAAGGAAATCCTTCAAATTACAGATTTCTTTCACCGCCTTTTCCATTTTGTGGTATAATGAAAAATGTTGACAAATAGTATAATAAAAACAAAGGAGAAACAGCATGCTGAAATGGGAAGACTTGCCCGTGGAAATGAAATCAAGCGAGGTTGAGTCTTACTACCAGCTTGTCTCTAAAAGGAAGGGTTCGCTGATTTTCAAGCGTTGTTTGGACTGGGTTTTGGCCTTGGTCTTGCTAATTTTGACTTCCCCAGTCTTTCTCATCTTGAGTATTTGGATCAAGTTGGATAGCAAGGGACCTGTCATTTACAAGCAAGAGCGCGTGACCCAGTATAACCGTCGGTTCAAGATTTGGAAGTTCCGTACCATGGTGACGGACGCAGACAAAAAAGGAAGTTTGGTAACTTCAGCTAACGATAGCCGTATTACCAAGGTTGGAAATTTCATCCGCCGTGTGCGTCTGGACGAACTGCCTCAGTTGGTCAATGTCCTTAAAGGCGAAATGTCCTTTGTCGGTACAAGACCTGAGGTACCGCGCTATACAGAGCAATATAGCCCTGAAATGATGGCGACCTTACTCTTGCCAGCAGGGATTACCTCTCCAGCCAGCATCAACTACAAGGACGAGGATACTATCATCAGTCAAATGACGGAGAAAGGCCTATCGGTTGACCAAGCCTATGTCGAACATGTCCTTCCTGAAAAGATGCGCTATAACCTTGCTTATCTCCGAGAATTTAGTTTTCTTGGAGATATCAAAATCATGTTTCAAACCGTGTTTGAAGTACTAAAATAAAGTAGTCATGAGAAAATGAGTACAGATAAAAGGAGCAAATCAATGCCAAATTACAATATTCCATTTTCACCACCCGATATTACAGAAGCAGAAATTGCTGAAGTAGCGGATACCCTGCGTTCTGGTTGGATCACGACAGGTCCTAAGACAAAAGAACTGGAGCGTCGCTTATCTCAATACACACAGACGCCAAAGACTGTCTGCCTCAACTCTGCGACTGCCGCTCTTGAGTTGATTTTGCGCGTCTTGGAAGTGGGGCCTGGTGATGAAGTCATCGTTCCAGCCATGACCTATACAGCTTCATGCAGTGTCATCACACACGTAGGAGCAACACCTGTCATGGTGGATATCCAAGCAGATACTTTTGAGATGGACTATGACCAATTGGAGCAAGCCATTACTGAAAAGACTAAGGTCATTATTCCTGTTGAGCTTGCGGGGATTGTGTGCGACTATGACCGTTTGTTCCAAGTTGTGGAGAAAAAACGTGACCTCTTTACTGCTGCAAGCAAGTGGCAAAAAGCCTTTAACCGTATTGTGATTGTATCTGATAGTGCCCACGCTTTGGGGTCTACTTATAAAGGACAACCAGCTGGATCAATCGCCGACTTTACTTCCTTCTCATTCCATGCAGTTAAGAACTTTACAACTGCAGAGGGTGGAAGTGCGACTTGGAAGGCCAATCCAGCGATTGATGACGAAGAGATGTACAAGGAATTCCAAATCCTTTCTCTTCATGGTCAAACTAAGGATGCCCTTGCTAAGATGCAATTGGGTTCATGGGAGTACGATATCGTCACACCAGCCTACAAGTGCAATATGACTGATATCATGGCTTCAC
>CAUTTK010000082.1:0-6630 GCA_963541475.1 uncultured Streptococcus sp.
AAAAGGGCAATTCCCTTAGGCAACATTCCCAAAAGGGCTGTCGACGAATTTACAACGGATGACTTGAGAGGCAGGCCTTTTAAGATCAAGGCTTCTAGCAAGAGAGCTAGACCAAAGGGAATGATAATCTTCCCAGTAAAACCAGCTAACTTGTCCAGCGATTTCATGATACGAGAGTTGATGGGTTTAACGGTCTTGGCTTCCAGCATGAGTTTGGCAGCATAGTTGTCTGCACCGACATGATGGACTTGAGCCAAAACTGATCCACTGGCTAGGAAACTTCCTGACAAAAGTAAGGCATCCACTTCCTTTTGCACCAAATCACTTTCTCCAGTCAACATGGCTTCATTGACTTCCGCAAAGCCTTCTAGAACCAAGGAATCACTAGGAATCTGTTCTCCAGCAGACAAACGAATGACATCTCCTAGCACCAATTCTTCAGGATTCAGAGCCACTTCTTGGCCATCACGGATGGTTTTAACCTTTTCCTTGGTCATGAGATTGAGCTTATCGACCATGTGTTTGGCCCGTAGCTCGGTCACAATTCCAGAAAAAGCGTTAAAGCAGATAACAGCGAAGAAGACCAAATTGCTCCAAGCCTGCACAAAGGCTAGTGCCAAAGCAATGACAAAGTTCAAAGCGTTAAAAAGGGTAAAGACATTTCGTTTGATGATTTGCCAAGTGCTGGTACTGGCCGAAGCAGTAAAATCATTAACCAAGCCCTTAGCCTGTCTTTCCTTGACTTCTCTTTGGGTTAATCCCACAATATTATTTTTATCCATGAATCCTATCATATCATTTTTTCTAAAAGAATTCTAATCTCATCTCAAATATGCACCTAGTCACGGAAAAAAGTTTGCCAGCCCTCCTTTGATAAGGTATAATAATAACAAGAAAACAATCGAAGGAGATCGCATGTTTTATACTTATTTACGTGGATTAGTTGTCTTGCTCCTATGGTCCATCAATGGCAATGCCCACTATCATAATACTGATAAAATTCCTAATCAAGATGAAAATTATATTCTGGTTGCGCCTCACCGCACTTGGTGGGATCCTGTTTACATGGCCTTTGCGACCAAGCCAAAACAATTTATCTTTATGGCCAAAAAAGAACTCTTTACCAACCGTATCTTTGGCTGGTGGATTCGTATGTGTGGTGCCTTTCCTATTGACCGTGAAAATCCTAGCGCCTCAGCCATCAAATACCCTATCAATGTTCTCAAAAAAAGTGACCGCTCTCTCATCATGTTTCCAAGTGGGAGCCGTCACTCAAACGATGTCAAGGGTGGCGTAGCTCTGATTGCTAAAATGGCCAAAGTCCGTATCATGCCGGTTACCTATACAGGTCCTATGACCTTGAAAGGCTTGGTTAGCCGTGAGCGTGTTGATATGAACTTTGGAAATCCAATTGATATCTCAGATATCAAGAAAATGAATGATGAAGGCATTGAAACAGTCGCTAATCGCATCCAAGCAGAATTCCAACGTTTGGACCAAGAAACGAAACAATGGCACAATGATAAAAAACCAAACCCACTCTGGTGGTTTGTCCGCATCCCTGCCCTCATCCTTGCCATTATCCTCGCTATCCTAACCATCATCTTTAGCTTTATCGCAAGCTTCATCTGGAATCCAGATAAGAAGAGAGAGGCTCTTGGTTAAAAAATACAACAATCCCTTGGCAAAAACCAAGGGATAATTCTTTTACTTTATTTTCCATTTTTGGGCCAACCAGCTGGAAAAGGCTAAAAATCGTTCAGCCACTTGTTCATGGTGCCCATAAGGGTCAAAGACAAACTGACCTGTTGGATAGCTTTTCTGAAGACTAGTATGAATCTTCTCGGCATAGACTGGTGCTTGAGCCAAACGATTAGTATGATAGGCTCCTTCTGTTTGACCATTTTGTAAATACAGCAAACAGTCTAGATTTTTCACTGTCTCTGCCTTGCAGTAAGCCACAAAATCAGGATACCAAAAAGAACCGCAGATGGAGAAGACACAGGAAACCTTGTCAAAGCTGAAAAGACTGTAAACTGCCGCCAAGCCACCTAGTGAATAACCTCCGTAGGCCAGACGTGCTTCATCCAGTCGATAAAGCGACTGCAACTGGTCCAAAAGATCTCCAAATAAATGATCATGATAGACGTTGGCCTGACCTCCAAAATCTGGAGCTTCATCTCTCAGAGCAGATGTCTTCCAGGGCGTGTAGTTATCTAGGCGATTTTTAGAGGTCAAGCCCACTAAAATCACAGATTCGGAAAGGGACGATAAGAAATCCAAGTTTCCATCATTCAATAAAATAGCTGGATAGGTTTGATTGGGGTCGTAGTTAGAAGGAAGGCTGATTTTGACTTGAATTCCTTCCCAATCAAACTCATTATTTATTGATAAAGTCATTGATTTTCTCAAGGGAATCAATCACTGCTGGACCATAATCCATCAATTCATCGTAAGAGATGGTCATGATTTTTTGATTTTTAATAGCAGGAACGCTTTCCAAAACAGCATTTACCTTCATCAACTCTACTGCTTTTTCATCCAATTTTTTATTGCGGTCGCTGGTTACATAGATAATCAATTCAGGATCCATTGACACGAGATTTTCCAAGGTCAAGCCTGATGTCCCCGTAGCAACGTTGGTATAACCAAGTTGGTTCAGCAAACTTTCTTGCAAAGCAGACTTGTAGGCACCGAAGGTTTCATCATTATAAGCAACCATAATCAAAGCCTTTTTCTTTTCACCTTGGCTTGCTGGGTTTGCTTTCTTAACAGCGTCAATTTTAGCTTGTAATTGGGCTGCGTATTCATTAGCCTTGTTCTGAACATTAAAAATCATTCCCAGATTTTTGACATCTTCTACAATATTTCCCAAATCTTGCTGAATCGTTGAGAGAGATGCTTTTTGCGTATAAACTGGGATTTTGTTTTCATTCCAAGTGCTAACTGTCCCCAAAGATTTTTCAGAAAACATCATGTTTCGACCCATCACAGCGTCTGGCTCATAAGAAAGGACTGTCTCTTGTGAGACTGTTTTTTTATCCCCAATTTGAGGAATCGTTGCAATCGCGTCCTTGTATTTGTCCGTCACAGCATTGTCAGGGTTGAGCATGCCAGCAATTTTATCCTTCAAGCCTAACTCCAATAAGATTTCAGTGGTTGAAAGATTGTTGGTGATAACTTTTTCAGGTGCCTTGTCAAAGACTTGTTCGACTTCATTTCCCTTAGCATCATAGGTCTTGACCGTTAACGGATATGTCGTCTCTGCGCTTGCCTTTTGACTTGTTTCTGCGCTTGACTGTGTCGTAGCTTTTTCTGTAGTAGTATTACCACAAGCTGCCAAAGTTAAGGTAGCTACTGTTACCAGTAAAATGCTTAGTGTTTTTTTCATCTTGTTTTCCTTTTCATTCTTATAAATAGTGAATCATAGCTTGCTGATCCTCGGTCCAAGTCACCTGACTTTGAACTCCATATACAGTTTGCAATGACTCAGGGGTGATGGTCTCCTTTGGAGTCCCTTGGTAAAGGATTTCTCCCTCTTTCATTAGATAGAGATAATCCGAATAGCGACAAGCAAGTTGAATATCATGCAGGACAGCTAGAACATTGACCTTGAGCTCCTTCACAATGGCCAACAAGTCTAACTGATACTTGATATCCAGGTGATTGGTTGGTTCGTCTAGGAGTAAAAGAGTCGGTTCTTGCGCTAAGGCGCGGGCTAGTAAGACTCGCTGTTTCTCTCCCCCTGACAGAGACGAATAGAGACGAGTTTTCTTCTCAAGCATATCCACCTTAACGAGGGCATCTTGAACGAGTGTAAAATCTCTTTCCCTTTCCTTCTGTAAAAAAGAGAGGTGGGGAGTTCTTCCCAGCAAGACGATTTCTTCAACTGTACAATCAAACTGCAATTGATTAAACTGGGTGACAACTGCCATTTGCTTGGCTGTTTCTTTGAGCGTCCAATGCTCCAGCGGCTTTCCATCTAGGCTTATCAAGCCTTTGTCCACCTTTTCCTGACGATAGAGGAGTTTAAGTAGACTGGTTTTCCCGCTTCCATTTGGTCCTAATATCGTGTGAAATTGATTCCCTTCAACCTTAAGAGAGACTCCTTTGAGGATTTTTTTCTCTCCTAGTCCAAAATGGATATCCTGACAAATCAAGTCCATATCAGACTCTCACCTCCCTTCGCCTACCTCCAACAATGTAGATAAAGAAGGGAGCACCTACTAAGGCTGTGAAAATACCAATAGGAAGCTCTGCGTTTGGAATGATGATACGAGAGAGTACGTCTGCCCAAATGACAAAGAGGGCACCTAGCAAGGTTGCAACAGGAAAAAGCCTCTTGTAATTCGTTCCTACTAACCCTCGAGCTAAATGTGGAGTAATCAGACCGACAAATCCAATAATCCCACAGGTTGACACTAATACTGCTGTTAGCACAGCCACCATGGTCACATAAAGATACCAATAAAAGCGTAAGGGAATCCCCAAAGTTAAAGCAGCCTCATCTCCCATCATCATCGCATTGAAAACACGATACTGGGTAGAGAAAAATAGAAAGGTCATTCCTACTACTATAGTTGGCAGGACCAAGTCTGCCCAGGTAGTCCCAGCAAGCGAGCCCATTGTCCAAAACTTAATGGTCATCACACTATCCGCATTAGCTCCGACTGAGATAATAAAGTTTGAAAAAGCCAGAAAGAGAGCGTTGACCACCGTTCCTGATAAAATCAGACTAGAAGTCGTCATTCTTCCCTGCATAGAGGCAATGATGAGAACAACAATTGTTGCCAAAATAGCTCCAAGAAAAGCTCCAAGGCTAATCATCACTTTTAAACCAAGAATGATGCTCAATGTTGCCCCTAGAGTTGCACCCGCAGATATTCCTAAGACATAAGGCTCTGCGATAGGATTGTTCACTGTAGACTGCATCACACTACCACACATAGAAAGACCAGCCCCCACTATCAAACCTAACAATACTCGGGGGAATCTCATGTTCCATACAATGGCAAGAGTGGACTTGGAAACCTCTCCTATCTCAAGAGGAAATCCTAACCTGCTCAAAATAATCCGATAGGTGTCTCCTAGATCAATTGCAACAGATCCCATTGAAACTGCTAGAAAGAGAGAAATCCCTAAAATACCTAGCAAAATAACTAAAAGTAACAAAAATTGCTGGTCTTGTCGGCTTCCATAAAATTTGGAAAGCATGCAAACCTCCTTTGATAGAATCTTAGAAATTTAGAAAATTCTCATGAAAAGTATACCATATTTTCAACAATGGAACAAGATGAGAAAAATAAATATAGTTGGTCTTACAGTGCTAATAATCGTAACCGAAGATTATACTTGAGTATATCGAGGTAAGGTGCCAACGTAAAAAGCCCTCTGAAGTCAGAGAGCTGATTTGAGCTCGGGCTAAAATCCTAGTGAAACAAAAAAATCTACATGATCAGAAAAGTCTCTATCGTGCCATTTTCATACATGATGTATAGTCCAAGTAGAATGAATACTAAGGGCACAATGATTCGCTCGTATTTTTCAATTGTCTCGAATAGTAACGGAATAGAGGATAACACCCGACTAATCTCGCATAAGATAATTATGCCGATTACAAACACAAGCAAGGCCACGAGGGTCTGTGACCAATCTAACGAAGCAAAATAAGGTATATAGATACCTAAATTATCTCCGCCAGACGCAATTGTCAGCAATGTAACTGTCCAAAACAGTTGATTGGCCTTGCTTTGTTCTAATCTTTCAATAATTTCTTCCTCTTCTTCCTCTTCTTCCTCACCTTCTCCAACAATTGCAAAGCGAATCCCTAAATAGATAGGGATTAAACCAAGCAATCCAACCATCCATTCTTCAGGCACGAAATTAACGACATAAGCAGCAACTAAACTCGCCCCTACAAGTAAGCCTGTGCCTAGATATTGCCCCGCATAAATATGCCATTTTTGTTTATTCTGTGATAGCTGTGCAAATAAAATAAAATAATTAAATAATCGATACTGGTGGAAATATAAACACCAATAGCAGATATGATTGTCTGTCCCATAAAAAACCTCCTGTATTAGTCAGTAATAAATCAGCAGATTTTAGGGAAGCACAGACACATTAATTTAGCTATTGCTAGTGGGTAATGTCGAACATAGGAAAGCATTTTACTCCTCCTCAAAATGTAGTTACAAAGTAATTTCTAACTGGAATTCGGTGACTACTTCCATGTAAAGTATAACATACTATACTTTACTTCGTAAAGTGCGCACCCTTATGGTGTAATTAGCTGATACCATTTGAGGTTTTTGTAGTCTCCAAAATTGTGACCGATAAAACTCAATAAAAAAGCCCTCTGAAGTCCGAGAGCTAATTTGAGATTGGGATAAAATCCTAGTGAAAAAGATGAAACTCCTTGCATTGATCGAACACTGTGTCATTTCCCTATTTTCATACGGATTTCTTACGCCCTTAGCATCATGATTCCTACTGGATAAAGCGTTTATAGACTAGGCGGTAAGCCGAAGATTGTACAAAATTTTTAGTGAAACAAAAAAATCTCCCCGAAGGGAGAAGATCTGGTTTATTTTACCTTACAGTGCTAGGAACCGTAACCGAAGATTATAC
>CAUTTK010000083.1:0-6313 GCA_963541475.1 uncultured Streptococcus sp.
AAGTTCCAGCTCTTGACGATGAACTTGCAAAAGACATCGACGAAGAAGTTGAAACACTTGCTGAATTGAAAGAAAAATACCGCAAGGAATTGGCTGCTGCTAAAGAAGAAGCTTACAAAGACGCAGTTGAAGGTGCAGCAATCGATAAAGCTGTAGAAAATGCTGAAATCGTAGAACTTCCAGAAGAAATGATCCACGAAGAAGTTCACCGTTCAGTAAACGAATTCCTTGGAAACTTGCAACGTCAAGGTATCAACCCTGACATGTACTTCCAAATCACTGGAACTACTCAAGAAGACCTTCACAAACAATACGAGGGAGAAGCTGAGTCACGTACTAAGACTAACCTTGTTATCGAAGCAGTTGCCAAGGCTGAAGGATTTGACGCTTCAGAAGAAGAAATCCAAAAAGAAATTGAGCAATTGGCTGCAGACTACAACATGGAAGTTGCACAAGTACAAAGCTTGCTTTCAGCTGATATGTTGAAACACGATATCACAATCAAAAAAGCTGTTGAATTGATTACAAGCACAGCAACAGTTAAATAATCTTAATAAACAAAAATCCCACCTGATTAGGTGGGTTTTCTTATGCACTATTTTCCAAAAATCTCTTTGAGGTCTGCGTCTGTAATCCCAATCATGGCTGGGATGCTATCCCAGTTTTCTTCGGTTAGGATGTAGGATTGTTCAGAGTCAGTTGATGTGGCAGTTTCGGAAACAGCTTGTGTATTTTCTTCAACATTTTCAATTAGATCACTGAAGCGTTCAATTAGATAGGTTTTTCTGGCAGTTCCGATGTGCTGGGTAGCATAGTCGAAGGCCTGTAATTCGCCTAGTAAGATAAGCTTGCTTTTGGCACGTGTAATGGCTGTGTAGATGAGATTCCGCTCCAGCATACGTCGGCTAGCACTGGTAATCGGTAGGATGACAACAGGGAACTCACTTCCCTGAGATTTATGGATACTCATGGCATAGGCTAGGCGAATCTTGTACCATTCGTTACGTGGGTAAGAGACCTCGTTGCCATCAAAATCAATGACAATCTCGTCTTGTTTCGACTCGGTATATTTGCCAGGAATCAGGTCTGTGATGGCTCCTAAATCCCCATTAAAGACATTGATTTCAGCATCGTTGATCAAGTGAATGACCTTGTCGCCCTTACGATAGTGACACTGGGGAGCTTCAAAACTAAGTTGATCTTTTTGTGGTGGATTGAGCAGGTCTTGCATGAGTTGGTTGATAGCATCAATCCCTGCGGTCCCTCGGTACATGGGAGCCAGAACTTGGATATCACGGGCAGGGATGCCACTTCTGAGGGCAGCACCTAAGATTTTCTCAATAGTGGCAGGAATATGGCCGCTAGCAATTTCAAAGTAGGAACGGTCTGCTTTTTTCTGGGTGAAATCAGCTGGCAAGATTCCCTGTCGAATCTGACTAGCCAAGGTAACGATAGTTGATTCTTCGCTTTGTCGGTAAATTTTTTCCAAACGAGTCTGAGGAATCAAAGGAATATGAAGCAGGTCCGCTAGAACTTGTCCAGGACTGACAGACGGTAGCTGGTCGCTGTCTCCCACGATGAGGATTTTACTGTTAGAAGAGATGTTGGAGAAGAGTTGATTGGCCAGCCAAGTATCGACCATGGAGAATTCATCTACGATGATAAAGTCGGCATCCAGATAATCTTCCAGATGACTGGTATCATCGTCCCCTGTCATTCCCAAGTGACGGTGTATGGTCGCGCTTGGCAAGCCTGTCAATTCATTCATGCGCCGAGCTGCTCGTCCAGTTGGAGCAGCAAGAAGAATCGGCAGGTTGCTTTTTTTCCTGAGGTCAAGTCCTTCTAAAAGGGCATAAACAGCGATGATTCCATTGATAACAGTCGTCTTACCAGTACCGGGCCCACCTGTCAGGATAAAGACCTTGTTCTGGATAGCGTCGCAGATAGCTTGTTTTTGAATGCTATCATACTCAATCCCTAGTTCTTGCTCGACAGTAGTGATATGTTTTTGAATGGTTTCCATATCTTGGCTCTTCTGTTTCCCTTTTTCAAGGATACGAACCAAGTGACTGCGGATACCTTCTTCAGCAAAAAAGAGGCTGTTGTCAAAAATCTTGGTGTCAATCTGCTGAACCTTGTCTTCTTCAATCAGGTAGGAGAGTTCCTGGGCCACTTGGCTGGGGTCCAGTTCTACGGGACGGGAAGACTCAAGGAGAGTAAGAGTTTGTTCCAGCAAATCCCGTGCTTCAACATAGGTATCCCCTGTTTCCATACAGGCCTGAAAAAGACTGTGAACTAGACCAGCACGAAAGCGTTCAGGAGCCTGACTTTCGATGCCTAGTTCCTCAGCTAGTTGGTCAGCAATAGTAAAGCCCAAACCCTTGATATCCTCAACCAGTTGGTAGGGATAATTTTCAACCACATCAAGGGTTTCTTCCTTGTAAAAGTCTTGAATCTGAAAGGCTAGTTTATTGGGAATGCCGTAGTTGGCTAATTTTGCCAAAACCATCTCAGTTCCGTAGTTGAGACGGAGAGTGGAGACGAAAGCCTCGCGATTTTTGGCAGAGAGCCCTGAGATACCTTCTAGCTTTTCTGGGTGTTGCAGAATTTCGTCAATGGTATTGTCTCCATAGGTGTCCACGATTTTCTGAGCAGTCTTGAGACCAATTCCTTTGAAATGGCTACTTGAAAAGTACTTGACCAAGCCCTTGCTAGTTGGTTTTGCGCGTTCATATCGGCTGATTTGCAGTTGTTCCCCATACTTGGAGTGCTGGACAATCTGTCCCCAAAAGGTATAGTCTTCTCCCTCAATCACGTCAGCCATGGTTCCTGTGACAATGATTTCAAAATCGTCAAAATCCGCTGCGTCCGTATCTTCGATTTCTAGGAGGAGGATGCGATAAAAATTGCTGGGATTTTCAAAAATAATCCGTTCAATGGTTCCTGAAAAATAAACTTCCATAAGATTCCTTTGCATAAATAGGTGAGAGTTAATACTCTTCGAAAATCTCTTCAAACCACGTCAGCTCTATCTGCAACCTCAAAACACTGTTTTGAGCAGCCTGCGGCTAGCTTCCTAGTTTGCTCTTTGATTTTCATTGAGTATAACTTTGTTTCTATCTTAATCAAACTGGATAGTGAATAATCACTTCTCATGATAGAAGAAGAGGCTGAGATTCTTGATTCTCGGCCTCTTAGGTTTCTTAAAATGTTCCGATACGGGTGATTGGCCAGAAGCGGAATTTAGCTTCCCCTGTGATATCTTTTGCTTTAAAGGTACCTACGTGACGGCTGTCGCTAGAAACCAAGCGGTCATCTCCGAGGAGAAGGTATTCTCCTTCTGGGACAGTAAAGCTAAAGTTGGTGTTGTAGTTGACATCAACTGTGAAGGCTTGGGCTTTTTCAGCAATACTTCTAAAGAAAGTGCCTTTATTTCCTTCAAATCCCTTGCCTGAGTAGGTGCTTTGGAGTTTGTCATCCTTGAAACGTTTGATGTAGTCAGCGAGGTAAGGTTCGTCCGTCTCTTTATCATTGATGTAAAGTTTATCGTTTTCGTAACGGATGGTATCGCCAGGCATTCCGATTACACGCTTGACGATGTCCTTATTGCCATCTTCCTCATGGGCCACCACGATATCAAAACGGTCAATAGGGAGGTGTTTGACAACAAAGAGGATTTCGCCATCCGCTAGGGTAGGATCCATGGAATGACCTTCTACGCGGACGTTACTCCAAAGAAAGATACGGCTTAAAGCTAGTAATGATAGAATCAGGAAGAACAATCCCCACTCTTTTAGGAAATTTTTAAATGAATTCATAACTTACCTTTCTAAGCGTTTTTTCGCTTTTTCAGTATTTTTAAAGTGCAGTTTGGCGCAGAAGCTGAGTCCCTGCATACCATAGGCTTGCAAAATCTGGCTAGCTACCTTATCAGAAGCCGTTCCAGCTCCACTTGGAAGTTGATAGCCCAGTTCTCGTCCCAGATTTTCAAGATTTTCCAGAAAGAGATCACGCGCAATGATAGAAGAAACTGCAACAGCCAAGTATTTGCCCTCAGCCTTTTCTTCTAAGCTGATAGGATTGCTGAAACGATTGGCCTCTTGTGCCAAGTACTTGTCATAATTTTTAGCACTGGTAAAGGCATCAATCACAATTTTCTCAGGCTGAACACCTTTTTGAAGAAGGAGATAGATAGCCTGATTATGGAGGGCAACCTTAACCGAGACAGCGTTGTAGCGGTCTCCGATGACTTCGTTGTACTTGCTTGGTGAGAGAAGTAGTGCCTGGTGCTGGATTTTTTCCTTGAGGATAGGGGCAATCTGACGAATCTTTTGGTCGGTCAGAGTCTTAGAATCTCCCACACCGAGTTTTCGCAAGAAATCATGCTGGTCAGGTGTGACAAAAGAAGCCACAACTGCAAGTCCACCAAAGTAGGAACCATTTCCCACCTCATCTGTCCCAATCAAAGGGAGATTTTGTCCGCTGGTTTGCTCTACAACTTGATAGCCAAAGAAACGAGCGTATTTCTCAGCCCCTTCACCCTGAAGCAAGACTTTTCCAGAAGTATAGATAGAAGCCGTTGCCTGAGGCAGTCTCAAAAAGTAGCGGATATAGGGGTTCTTACTGGGAGACAGACTGGTTTGATAGTGTTCAAGGAAAGCCTGGATCTCCTTTTCGCTTGGTGTGAGTGTTATACTTGCCATAGTTTCTATTGTACCACAAAAGCAGGCAAATTTGTAAAAACTGACAAAGTTAGCGAATTTTGGTATAATATCGTGAGGTGAATTTTATGGCAAATCTAAATCGATTCAAATTTACATTCGGGAAAAAGTCATTAACCTTGACAAGCGAACATGATAACCTCTTTATGGAGGAAATCGCTAAGGTTGCGACAGAAAAATACCAAGCAATTAAAGAACAAATGCCAAGTGCAGACGATGAAACAATCGCTCTTTTGTTAGCGGTCAACTGTTTATCAACTCAGCTCAGCCGTGAGATTGAATTTGACGATAAGGAGCAAGAATTAGAAGAACTCCGTCACAAGCTGGTGACTTGTAAGCAAGAACAGAGCAAGATTGAGGATTCCTTATGATTTCACTCCTTCTTCTATTGATCTTGGCTTGGGGATTTTATATCGGCTATCGGAGAGGCCTGCTCTTACAGGTTTATTACCTGATTTCAGCCATGGCATCGGCTTTTATGGCTGGCCAGTTTTACAAGGGGCTGGGAGAGCAATTTCATTTGTTGCTTCCTTATGCAAATCCGCAGGAAGGACAGGGAACTTTCTTTTTCCCATCGGATCAACTCTTTCAGTTGGATAAGGTCTTTTACGCAGGGATCGGCTACTTGCTTGTATTTGGGATTGTCTATAGCATTGGTCGTTTACTTGGTCTCCTCTTACACTTACTTCCTAGTAAAAAACTGGGTGGTAAGTTGTTCCAAGTTTCAGCAGGTATCTTGTCCATGTTGGTGACCTTATTTGTCTTACAAATGGTCTTGACAATCTTGGCGACCATCCCCATGGCAGCTATACAAAATCCTCTTGAAAAGAGTATCGTCGCAAAACACATCATCCAGAGCATACCAGTAACAACCAGTTGGCTCAAACAAATCTGGGTGACAAATTTAATCGGATAAAAAGGGCAGGAATTTTCCTAGCCCTTTGTTTACAGATTTGACTAGAATCTATCAGAATGTAAAAAGCTAATACTCTTCGAAAATCTCTTCAAACCACGTCAGCTTCCATCTTCAACCTCAAAACACTGTTTTGAGTAACCTGCGGCTAGCTTCCTAGTTTGCTTTTTGATTTTTATTGAGTATCATACACCTAGACATTCAAAGACAAGGAAAAAAAGATGAACAAGAAAATATTAGAAACATTAGAGTTCAATAAGGTCAAGGCCTTGTTTGAGCCTCATTTGTTGACAGAGCAGGGCTTGGAGCAATTGAGAGAGTTGTCTCCGACTGCCAAAGCAGATAAAATCAAACAGGCTTTTGCTGAGATGAAGGAAATGCAGGCTCTTTTCGTCGAGCAACCACATTTTACCATTCTCGCAACCAAGGAAATTGCAGGAGTCTGCAAGCGGTTGGAGATGGGAGCAGACCTCAATATTGAGGAGTTCCTACTCTTGAAGCGCGTGCTTCTTGCCAGCCGAGAACTGCAAAGTTTTTACGCCAATCTGGAAAATGTCAGCTTGGAAGAATTAGCCCTTTGGTTTGAGAAATTACACGATTTTCCGCAATTACAAGGAAATTTACAAGCCTTTAATGATGCAGGTTTCATTGAAAATTTTGCCAGTGAAGAATTGGCGCG